>UQFL01000062.1 GCA_900540305.1 uncultured Oscillospiraceae bacterium
CGGGCATTTTTCTGTTTATTGTTAACCTGCGAAAAAATAATATAATGAAATTACAAAATAAAAATTTGGAGATGAATTTTATGTATTATTCAGCAGGAACTTATGAATCCTTTGCACATCCCGAAAAGCCAAAGAATGTTGACAAAAAATCCGCCTATATTATCGGCACCGGTCTTGCCGGTCTTACAGCAGCATTTTATCTGGTGCGTGACGGTCAGATGAAGGGCGAGCATATCCACCTTCTTGAAAAGTTAGAGCTTGCCGGCGGAAGCTGTGACGGACGAAAGGATGTTACAAAAGGCTTTTATATGCGCGGCGGCAGAGAAATGGATAACCATTTTGAAGTTATGTGGGATATGTTCAGAGATGTTCCTTCTTTGGAAAATCCCGAGGTTTCCGTTCTTGACGAGTACTATTGGCTCAACAAGCACGATCCAAACTATTCTCTGTGCAGAGCCTCTGTAAACCGCGGAGAAGACGCTCATACAGATAAAAAATTCGGACTTGATAAAGAATCTGCAATGGCTCTTTCACAGTTGTTTATTACACCTGAAAAGACTCTTGAAGGTAAGAAAATTTCGGAGGTTCTGCCGGATTCATTCTGGTCAACAAATTTCTGGCTTTACTGGCAGACTATGTTTGCATTTCAACGTTGGTCAAGTGCGCTTGAGATGAAACGTTATCTATGCCGTTATGTTCATCATATTGATGGACTTCCTGATTTCAGCGCTCTTCGCTTCACAAAGTATAATCAGTATGAAAGCCTGATTTTGCCACTGGTAAAATACCTTGAAAACCACGGCGTTACAATCGAGTACGGTATGAATGTAAAAAATGTTATTATCGACACCGTAGGCGACAAAAAGATTGCAAGGCAGATTGTGTTTATTAAAGACGGCAAGGAGCAAACAATAGATTTAGTTGAGGATGACCTTGTGTTTATTACAAACGGTTGTTGCACCGACACTTCCTGCTACGGCGACCAAACACACGCTCCCGACCTTACAAAAGCTAAAAACGGTACAGGCGAGTCATGGGATTTATGGAAAAACATTGCAAAGCAGGCTGAGCACAGTGAGTTCGGTAATCCCGATAATTTCTGCACCAATATTGAAGAAACAAACTGGATGAGTGCTACTGTTGCAACATCTAACGAAGAAATTATTCAACACATAATCAACATTTGCAAGAGGGATCCTCGCGAGGGAAAGGTTACCACAGGTGGTATTGTTACTGTTAAAGACAGTATGGATAACTGGTATCTGTCGTGGACAATCAACCGTCAGCCTCAGTTTAAGTCACAGGATAAAGACACTGTTTTAATTTGGCTTTATGCTTTGACCACAAACAAGGAAGGTAATTATGTTAAAAAGGCAATGCGTGACTGCACAGGCGAGGAGGTATGCCGTGAGTGGCTGTATCATATCGGTATTCCTGATGCGGAAATTGATGACCTTGCAAAAAATGCCTGCAACACCACAACCTGCTTTATGCCATTCATTAACGCCTTTTTCCAGCCGAGAAAGAACGAGGACCGTCCAAAGGTTGTACCTGACGGCGCTGTAAACTTTGCTTTCCTTGGTCAGTTTGCAGAAACTCCCCGTGACACAATATTCACGATAGAATATTCAATGCGTACCGGTATGGAATCTGTTTATACTCTCCTTGATGTTGACCGCGGTGTTCCTGAGGTTTGGGGCAGTAAATATGATGTTCGTGAGCTTCTCCGTGCCTGCTACTACGCTATTGATAAGAAACCGATTACCGATGTTAAGCTTTCGCTTATGGAAAAGGAGTTCGTAAAGATTCTGCTTAAAAAGGTTGAAGGTACGGATATTGAAATTCTTCTAAAAGAAAGCGGTCTTATCGAGTAACAAAAAAATACAAACAGCAGAGGAGTAATCTTTCATTTACTCCCGAATTATAAATAATAATTTTATAGTATTTTTCCTAAAAGCTGATTCTCAATTTAATGGGAATCAGCTTTTTAACATTTAATAAAAGTAACATATTGAAAATAATGTGCTAAAATCCGTCAAAAACAATTCAAGCGAACAAACTGATTTTTTGTATTGTTTTCCTCAATATTATGAAAAAAGGTATACGTTTTGACTCCTAAACTGACGGCTACACAGGAGAACGAGGGTGCAGAAACAGTGAGCCAATTGAAAATTCGGCAGAAAAATCGGACAAGGAAAGCCCTAAACATCGCTGTTTAGGGCTTGTTTAATGGCTATCGACATTGCTACGAACCAAAAGGTCGGGGGTTCGAATCCCTTCCGGCGTACCAAAAATACCAGAGTAGTTTATACTGCTCTGGTATTTTTTATTTTGATAGCTATCATCTAAAGGAAAAAGCAAAACCAATTTAATCACTACACCTCTCGTTCAAGAAGTATTTATAGTAATTTTTTGACAATATGAAAATAGTTTTTGACTACTGTATTGATTTTTGATACTATACAATTAGATATGTCTTAATTTAAACAAACAAGAAAAGGAACATTAAGTGGAATCAAGTAATATCCCTTGGGAAACGATTATATTCTCATTAGTATCGGTAATTCACATACGCTTGATTATGAGCAGTCTTGTAGATTTTTATTACAACAGAAGCGCAATCAAAAAGATAAAGAAAACAGAAAGCTTTAAAGACAAACTTACATTTGCAAAATACAAAAAAAGAATTCCTCAGTTGTTTTACATCTGTTATTTTGTAATTATAGCAGTTAACGCATTAGGGTTAATACTCTTGGCAGTATTTTACGCAATACCGAAACTTAAAGCCTGCGCTTATTGGGATGATATAATATTGACTGTATTTAACATTTTATGTATAGCAACTCCACATATTTTGTTTTGGCAAAAGGATATGCGCGCCAAAGGGTTTAAATTTGACCGATGGTTGAAAAAATAGTTAATTCATTTGATACTAATTAGTAAAAATTTGTAAAAGGAGAAATGAAAATGCTCAACATATTAAAAGAACTTCGTGAAACACAAGAATTAGCTGAATTTTATACTAACGGAGAAACAGAAAAATTTGAAGTAGGAAATATTGTTGCATTAAATGACAAAATATTTGCTTTTCGTTCTTTTTCCTCAAACGGTGACCAAACAGGAATTGTTACATATTCAGTGGAAGATATTTTCCAAGTCCTTACCAATACAAAATATCTTGAAAAAATAAAAAAGTTGTGTACAGATAACTCTTATTCAGATATTTCCAATGAAATTGATGAAAGCAACATAATGCTTTCAATTTTAAATATTGCGCTAAACCGAAAAGAAGTTATTTCTGTAAAACTTATGGGAAACAACGATTACAACTTCATAGGTTTTGTTGAAAGTATTGATGATAACGAATTTAAAATCAAACTACTTGATGAATATGGATATGAAGACGGCTTTGGATATGCAAGTATCAAAGATATTACCGAACTCGTATATATGACTGAGAAAGAAAGACGCCATTTTAGACTTTGGCAATTCAATCAACAAAACGAGAAATAATTTGAGGGATCATGAGAAAAATATTAAATTTCGGCTGCAGTTCAATAGCATATAATGATAAATACATTTGCGCAGCAGGTAATATAATAGTAACTCTAAACAGGGATGATTTTAAAGAAAAGCAGCGCATTTCAGGTTACAGAAACATTATCTCACTAGATATTGATTCTCAGTACATTTATGCGAAAAACACATCAGGACAATATTTTTTATTTGATTTGGAAACAAGTTGGTTAGTTGCTAAAGTAAAATGTGTTGAAAAAGAAAATTCAAGCAACGATTATAATTTTTTCAGGACTGATACTGGTGTAATTCTTGATATACTTGTATCTAAAAGCGGAGACACCTATGCTGTTAAATATGATTTACTAAAAAATTCTTATGAAAAACTATATTTAACAGACAATAATTTCAGGTGTAAAAATTATATATTAAATGGTAATAAAGCTTATTTACTTTTTATAGAAAAATGCTTCATAAATAAGGAAAAACCAAAATGTATATATTTTCAAATTGATTTAAAATCAATGAAAATAATAAAGGAAACGACATTTTCACTTGAACATTCAGATAATCCGCTCGCAGTAGTAAACTCCAATTCCATATTAACTGAAGACAAAGAAATTATTGATTTTAATACTTTAGAAAAATATCCTACCAGATTAAAAGTATATTTCAAAAACAATGACCTTGGTTATAAATACAGAATCATTCCAAAATCCAACGAGAGCATTATTTTGGTTTATTCAAAAGAAGTTTTAGTTTACAATTCAAATCTTGATAAAATAATATTCAATTTCAAATGCGAAAAGGGCGATTGTTGCAGTTGTGCTGAGATTATTGATAACAACTTGTATGTGGGAACATGGAGCGGTTTCTTTGTTGCCACACCAGAAAACAACGGTATAGTGAAAAATGCTTAGGTGATTTAAATTAACAGCTTTTATTGAGCCGCAAACCACTTTAACATAGGAGCTATTTTATGACAAACATTGAATATATTATGGATTTAATAGATTGGAACAACAGCGAAAGCAATCAGTTAAAAGGAATAAAAATGGCAGATGAAGTAGAAAACTTAGATGTATTTCTTCAGCCTTGTGATGAAAAATATTCCAAAAATGTATGGGATAACTGTGCTTTAATACTATCTAAAAAATCAGACGAAGAGTTGCAACCATATCTGACAAAATTATTTGAATGGCTGCAAGACCTTAATTGGCCCGGAGCAATATGCATTCTCAAAAGATTAATAAACTATGCAGACACAGATTCATTTGAACCCATATATAATGAAAGCATAGAGACCGCAAAATCACAGGGTGAAGAAATATGGGCAAGCAATTTAGCAATAATAAAAAATCCTAAGGAGTTCTTTGGACAATGAAAAAGGTTGTTTGTTTATTAATCGCTATATCAATCTGTGTGTTTAGCGGTTGCTCTGTGAGCAGAGAAAATAAAAACTTAATAGAGTCAGCTCAGTATTACAGAAAATTTGACGGTGAGATGCCTGCAGAAGTTACATATGAAATTTATGATTCAAGCGGAAAAACCGTTTTATCTGAAACAACCGACAGTGCGCTTTCAATAACAATGCTTGATGAAAACACCGTTGACATAAATAAAGATATGGGAACAGGGCTTGCCGTTCACAAATATTATTCCGTAACGGAAAATAAATTTTCTCAGGAGTTTTTTTATGTTATATGTTCATCAAAAAATATGATAGCTTACATAAATGTTCCAAAAGAAAACTCTTTGCAAGACAGAACGATTGTTGTTCAAAATATCTTTGATGAAGAAGAGTATTTCAAAGAATTTGAACTCAACTTATCACCTGCTGATACACCCGTTATTGAGGGTAATTTCAACGAAGATTTGTCCGAAATTAACATTACATACCTGTGCGGAGAATCACATGAAGAAGTTTCTCAATCGCTCAACCTAAAGTAGCAAGTCATAATAAATAATTGAAAACGCAATGTGATAGGTTTATAATTAACTCATAAAATTTTATTCAGGTGGTTTTATGACAAAAAAAAGAAAAATCATTACAGAGGTATGTGTTGTACTGCTAGCCTTGATAGCGGCAGGGCTTTACATAATTTTCGGCGTTGTTGGAATTGACAGCAAACGCACATATGCCGAAAGCGAAGCGGTAAACGCAAACACTCAGACTGGCGCTACCGTAATAGACAGCAACACAACTTACCAGACTATGAATGGCTTCGGCGCTTCTGCCTGCTGGTGGGGGCAGGAAGTAGGTACTTGGGAAAACTGCGAAGAAGTACTTTCCTATCTTTATGACGACGAAAACGGAATCGGTCTTAATATTTACAGATACAACCTCGGCGCAGGTTCTGAGGGTGACGATCATATTACAACCGAAAACCGCAAAACAGAATGTTTTTTGAACGCAGACGGCACATATGATTTCAGTAAAGACGCAGGAGCACAGAACGCTCTTGCCACGGCAAAAAAACTTGCCGGCGATGATTTGAGGGTTACTCTTTTCTGCAACAGCGCGCCCGTTTCGCTCACGAAAAACGGCAAGGGATACGGCGATCCGCTTGAAAATGAAAATGACGACTGGGTTACAAATCTTGATAAGGAAAATTACGAGGCTTTTGCCGATTACTGCTATGCGAGCGCAGAATATTTTCTCAGCGAGGGTTACAGAGTTACCGATTTATCACCGATAAACGAACCGCAGTACAGCTGGAGCGCATGGTATAACGAGGACGGCAGTTATTCCGTAAACCAAGAGGGCTGCCATTACAGCAAGCAGGAAGCAACGGCGCTTATGAATGTTATGGTGGATAAATTCAGCGGCAGTGCAGTTGAAGAAAAGGGATGTAAAATCTCTATGTTTGAATCAGGCTCGGCAGAGGGAAAAGGCTCAACCGCCGCTGCGTATATTGACTGTCTGCTCGGCAAAGGGCCTAAATATGTTTTCAGCAATCTGAAACTTCGCAATTATTTTGACACGATAAGCACTCACTCCTATTGGTCATCACAGGAAACCAAAGAAGAGGCGGCGGCTTATCTTGCAGACAAATATTCAAATTACGATATTGTCTGCACAGAATACTGCCAGATGACTAACGACGAAAATACAGGTGTATACGACCTTATTCAGAAAGAAAACGGCACAACGAACGGCATGGGTATTGAGTACGGCGTGACAATGGCTCAGGTTATTGTTGACGATTTAACTATACTCAACGCCAAGGAATGGGACTGGTGGCTCGGCTGTTCATACGGCGTTTACCCCGACGGACTTGTTTACATAAATGCAGACGACCATAGCGATATACAGACTTCAAAACGCCTTTGGTGTCTCGGCAACTTCTCAAAATTCATTGAGGAA
This sequence comes from uncultured Oscillospiraceae bacterium, assembly GCA_900540305.1. Lineage (GTDB taxonomy): Bacteria > Bacillota > Clostridia > Oscillospirales > Acutalibacteraceae > Eubacterium_R. The sequence continues at coordinate 6,884 of UQFL01000062.1, forward strand.
GGCGCAACAAGAATCGCCTGCTCTTCGGGAGTTGACGGCATTGAATCCGTTGCATTTAAGAACACGGACGGCTCAACGGTTATCGTATATGTAAACGCAAGCGAAAATGCGCTTTCAACAGATATAAGCTCAATTACTGCTGATAATATTTCCGTTTACACAACGGACGAAACAAGAGATCTTGCTCTCACCTCTTCAACAGCTGACGGCTCGTTTAACGGCAATGTTTCCGTTCCTGCTCAGTCAGTTGTAACAGTTGTTTTAAATTAATAATACGGCACAAGAAAAGCTGCCGCCTTATGAAAGGCGGCAGCTTTTTTTATATATTATTCAGTTTGTGCAACTACTCAACTATATCTTCAAAATGACTTTCCTTTTTCCACGTTTCAATCGGGTGGCTGCATTTAAGATTGATTACTTTAAGATTTTTAACATGCCTTGCCCATATTGAATATGACGGAAGATTCCTAAATCTCCAGCACTCAGGATAAACCTTTGGGTATTCGGGAATGAAAAGTCTTTTGTCCTCTATTTCAGGATATGGAGCATACAGAGTTTCAATATTTTCAAGCCTTACATTTTCAACATATTTTTTTGTAACGCCCTGCTTATATCCCGCAACTATTATGGGTATTTCAACATTCGTTGCTTTTATGTTGCTTATTTTAATATTTCTGACTGCGCCCTTTTTATCAAACACAGCTTTATCAACGGTTTTTCCCTTTTTCTTTTTCGCGCCGAATTCAACTGCATTTGCGCTCTCGGCAGTTACAACCGCAGCTCTGTTTCTGTTGCAAAGCCTTATAAAAACGGGGCAGGTAACTCTGTCCATAGTAATGTTGTCAACAAATATGTTTTCAACCTTTGCTCCGTCGGCAGATTCTATTGCAATTCCGCTCACGGTGCCGGGGTACAGGTCGTTCATATAAAACTTGCAGTTTGTAACGGAAATATTTTTAATGTCATAGGTGGTTTCCGTTCCTATTTTAAATGAATTAGCCTGAGAAATAACCTCGCAGTTATTTATTGAAATATTTTCTATTGCGCCTTTATTTCCGAGCCAAATAGCATTTTTAATGCAAATTCCGTCATCCGCAGTTGAGATAAAGCATTTTTCCGCCTTTACATTTGACGAGCCGCATATATCAAGCCCGTCCGCATTTGCAACATGGCGGTTGTTGTTAATAATGAAATTTGAAACATCAACGCCGTCGCAGTTTTCAATTTTAAAAGTCCAGTATGCGCTGTTTTCAATTATAAAATTCTTTACCTTTATGTTTTTACAATCAAGAAGAAAAACAGGCCCGCCGTATTTTGACGGGTGGGCAAATCGAAGCTGTGCCCTGCTGTCCTTTCTCATTTGAATAACATCTATATATCCGGGGTGTGCGGTCATATTCTCGTCAAAAAGAGGTTTTCTGCCGAAAAGCTCACCGTTACCCTTGATTTTCCCGCCGCCCGTAAAGGTTATGTTCTCCTTGCCGTTTGCGTGAATTATGCCAAGCTTGTTATAGCCCTTGCCGCTTTTGTTTGCACAAATCGAAGAGCCGTATTCAATAAACAGCGTTACATTTGATTCCATAAACACAGTTGTTGAAACATAATCGCCGCCCGAAACAAACACAGTTCCCTTTGTTTCGGATGCTTTTTTAACAGCCTCATTTATGTACGGCGCATTGTCCTCATTTTTTACATCTGCTCCGAAATCACGAATGTCATAAAAATTCTGTGTAGGCGCATCCTGTTTATAAATATATTCGCTTTCGGGATAATAGGACGAAAAATCAAATTTGCGCACTTGCGTATAAGGTTCACCCTCCGTAATACGCAAATCTTTTCCGAATAAAAGCGTATTCAGCTTATCAAAAGCCGTTCTTTTCAGCTTGCTCATACGAAGAAACCTCTTAAATAATATCTTAATATATGCGGCGTGTTATTTTAAATAACATCGTCTATATAAAGTTCTTCTCTTTCGTTGCAGGTTCTGGGAGTTGTGCTGTATGTTGAATATTCAATATTCTTTACATGCTTTAATGCAAGAGAATAGCAAGGCAAATCCCAGTATTTGCTGAGCTCGTGGCTGATAAAGTAAACATGGGATACTCTTGTTATATCAGGATAACCGGACATGGTATATTCGCCTATTTTGTCTCTGATATGAAGATCTTCTTGAGTATCACGGTATGTAACATTTACATTTTCAACAGTAACATTTTCAACATAATGAGTTACGCCGTCATCGTCAATACAACCTGTCACCGCAGACGGCATTTCAGTATCCGTTGCAGTAACATTTTTAATTGTAACGCCGTTTATACTGCCCACTTCGGATTTATCGTAATTGAGACGATTGCCAAGCCAGATAAGAAACGGCGAGCTTACGCCTTCCATTGTTATATCCGATATATTAATATCAGAAACATTACTTCCGTCGCACGATTCAACAGCTATGCCCGAGTAGCCGCCCGTAATTCCGTTTGGCATAAAGAAATAGCAGTTATTCACATTAACGCCGCTTACATCCATTTGAGTTTCAGTTCCGATTTTAAAGCAGTTTGCATAGCTTGAAATAATACAATCGCTGACATCAACATTTGAAATCGGCGCTTCTATCGGCTTAAGAACAATACCGTCATCACCCGTAGCAATAAAACAGTGGTTGATTTTAATATTGTCTCCGCCCTTTATATCAATTCCGTCTGAGTTTGCAACATGCATACTGTTGTCTATTATCAAATCGGAAATATTAACATTGTCGCAGTCATTCACGATAAAAGTCCAGTTTGCGGCGTCCTTTAATCTGACCCCTGAAATATTTACATTTTCGCAGTTATAAAGATTAAGAATATGAGTTCTCGGATATTCCTTTGCCTCTCTTATTCTCTTTCTTGCCTCAATAACTCTTGTGTATGTATTAAAGTATTTAAGTGCATAAAACGGCTCTGACTCGGCAGGCTCATTAGTATATGTTTCGCCCATTCCGTTTATCGTTCCGCCGCCCGTAATAGCAATGTTTTTTGCGTTATCTGCACAGATAACACCGTTTTGCAAAGGGCTTTGAGACGCATTGTTTTCGTCACAAGAAAGAGAGATAAGTTCTGCGCCGTAAGATACAAAAAGGGTAATGTTATCTTTAAGCATAATAGTGCTTATTTTATACTCTCCCTCAGGGATATAAACTGTACCGCCGCCCTGTTGACTGAGAGTATCTATTGCAGACTGGATAGCGGCGGCATTTTCCTCACCGCTGTTCTCCTGAGAAAGCCCCTCAACATCAAGCGCACCATCGGGTCGCTCTGTCTGACTTAAATACTCATCATAAGGGATATTAGCAATTCTGTTTCCAGTTTCATCTGTATAGAATTTTGTATCTGTTCTTTCAAGCATTGTTTTATCCCTTGTTGCCTGCTCTGCGTATGAAATTCCGAATGCCGCAAGAATAACAATAACAATCGCAAGCAAAACACTTATAACTTTAATTACTGTTTTTATAGCCGCCTTTTTCTTATTCATTTTGTTCTCCTATTAAATGATATATAAATTTAAAAGTGCGCAAGCTAAACTTGTGCCTGCGCACCTCATTGAACAAATATTTTTTATTTTTCAACTTTCAAAGCCTGAGAGAAACTGCCGTAAACATAACCGTCTTCCCAGTATCTCCAAAGTCTTACACGAACATAATAATCGCCTGCGTTGCCGTTAACAGTAATTGTTTTGCTTGTGTTGTTAACGCCTACGAGATTTGCACTCTGCTTGTTGGTTTTGAATGTCGGGTCTGTTGACCATTCAAGATAATAGCCGTGTGCTGAACCTGCATCCCATTTAACTGAGATTTGATTTTCCGAAACAGCTTCAACCGTGAAACCTGTGGGTGATGCACAAGCCGCTACTGTATGGAATTCATCGCTCATACCTACTTCTTTGC
>UQFL01000063.1 GCA_900540305.1 uncultured Oscillospiraceae bacterium
ATATAAAATTATATATTAACAATTAAAAATATAAAAAGGAGTCTATTCTTTTTCTGAAATTTCAAGCATTGTCTGAGCAAAAACGGCGTATCCTTTTTCCGGATTATTTACAATAACATGAGTAATTGCTCCTATCAGCTTTCCGTTTTGTATTATTGGCGTGCCGCTCATACCCTGAACAATTCCGCCCGTTATATCAATCAATCGCTCATCCGTTATTTTTATTATCATATTTTTTTCTTCATCATTATGGTAAATCTTTGTAATCTCTGCTGAAAAAACCTGAGGCCCGCTTTCATCGACCGTTGTTATTATCTGGCAAAATCCCTTTTCTACTTCCTGCGCAAGTGCGACTTCATATTCACAGCACTCCGAAAGGTCCGTTGCCATAGAGTATTCTCCGTAAATTCCGTGAAGCGTATTTTTATCAAGAACGCCTATTGTTTTGCTTGAAAAATCACAGCAAATAGACCCCGTTGTATCAGAAGATGATTTCTCAACCGATGTAACAGTCGTTTCCACAGCTTCACCGTCTAAAATAGGAATAATCTCGCCTGTATCAACATCTGTAATAGGATGACCGAGCGCAGCCATATTGCCTGTTGACGGATTAAAAAATGTTATTGTACCTATACCTGCGGTTGAATCTCTTACCCACATTCCGGCTTTATACGAATTTTCACTTTCAACAAAACAAGGCACGAGCGTTAGATTGAGATACTGACCGTTTCTTTTAACTTGAATATCAAAGTTCTGTCCGTTATTGTCGTTGAGAATTTCTTCTACCCTGTCTGAAGAATAAACCTTTTCACCGTTTATGGAAATAATTACATCACCGACACTTATACCCGCATCTTCAGACGGATTTACCGTTTTTCCGTCCACATTTATGTCTTTAGTTCCAACAACCATAACACCGTCAGTATAAAGCTTAATTCCGAAAGAGTCACCTGAAACCAAAACCGTATTCTCATCAGGCGTTTTTATAGTTTCGCTTTTTACGGGAATCACGCCGAGAATCGTTAGATCGGAATTTTCTTTTCCTACCGACTGAGCGCTCTGGTAGTCTACGCTTTGTTCATCCGCCCCTTTAAGATAGAAAATATTATCTATAACAAGATCGGACGAATTTTTCACATAAAATTCATCAGGATAATAAGCGTCTGCATAAGCAATAACGCCGAAAATAACTGCAACCGCAAACGCAGTTATTCCATTTAAAATTCTTATAAATTTTCTCATAAAATCACCTTTTTTATTATATCCGTTCAAAGCGTTTATAAAAAAAGCAAAAATATGAAAAAAAGCTCCTTTCAAAAAAGGAGCTTTTAAAAATAAAATTAATTTTTAAAACAATTAAATTGAAACATCAAGAGCAATCTGATAAAGATTTGTATCAATATGCTTTTTCATATTGAGAGCTTCAAAAATATCGTAGTCAACAACTTCGCCCTTCTGGCTTGCTACAACTCTGTTTCCGATATTGTTCATAAGAAGCTTTTTAACAGCGTAATGACCCATGCGTGTTGCCATTACACGGTCCTGAACAGTCGGAGAACCGCCTCTCTGAATATGACCGAGAATACAAGCACGAGATTCAACGCCTGTTTTCTTTTGAATCTCAGCTGCGAGTTCAGATACATCTACTTCTACACCCTCAGCAACAACGATAAGAAAATGCTTTTTATCAGTACGCTGAGTACGCTTCATTCTCTCGATAACATCTTTCTGAATATCAAAGGGAATTTCAGGAATAAGAATTGCAGTTGCACCAACAGCAATACCTGCATTGAGAGCAAGATAACCTGCTCTTCTGCCCATAACCTCAACAACAGTGCAGCGGTCGTGAGATTCAGTAGTATCTCTTACTCTGTCAACGCAATCCATAATTGTATTAAGACAGGTATCATAACCGATAGTGTAATCACAGCAAGCGATATCGTTATCGATAGTTCCGGGAATACCAACACAGGGAATACCTCTTTCAGAAAGGTCACGAGCACCTCTGAATGAACCGTCACCGCCGATTACAACAACGCCCTCGATACCATTTTCCTGACAGGTGCGGATAGCTTTGCGCATACCCTCTTCAGTAGCAAACTCAGTAGAACGAGCGCTGTAAAGCTTTGTACCGCCTCTGTGGATAATATCGGAAACGGAACGAAGATCCATTTCAATAAAATCTCCGTTAATAAGTCCGTTATATCCTCTTATAACACCGAGGACACGGATTCCGTTAACACACGCAGTTCTTACAACGGCACGAACAGCCGCATTCATTCCCGGCGCATCGCCGCCGCTTGTCAATACAGCAATAGTTTTCATAATACAGTCTCCTCAATAAATTAATAATATTTAATAAATATTTTATATTTTAAAATAACCGTATTGTTATATTCTAATCAATCTACTTTGAAAAGTCAATAGATTCATAGGTATTATCGTTAAGTATTGCTACATTTTCATCTCCAAGCAATCTTGAAAGCTCATTTACCATTGTTTTGTTTAGGAAAACAAACTCGTTTCTGTGTCTGACCTCATAATGTTTTTTATCTTTATAGTAAAACACAAGCGGAAAATCGCCGTCAAAAATAGAAGTTATTGTAAGAACTTTTTTTATTTTAGGGTCAGACTCATTTTCAAAACGCAGAAACAGACCTCTTTTGTGCGACTTTGACTGCTTATACTGATGTTGATTTATTTTATCTGCCGTCTGCCCTGCCGAGCGTCTGAAACCGTTATGAGAGGGCGCAACTGTGTTTTCATCAGGCGCTCCACTGATTACAGACGCAAGTATTTTAGGCTCTTTTTCCTCTTCAACAGAAATATTGCCGACAACTGTTATAACGCCTGAAGCGGTTATAAATGACGCATAATTCTGAAGAGTTTTTGGAAAGACGATAATTTCTATTGAGCCGAGCATATCCTCAGCAGTTACAAACGCCATATTTTGACCCGAGCGTGTCTGCTTGATAGTTATGCCCGTTATAATTCCGCAGAAAGTAACGGTGTCGCCGTCCTTATATTTTGAAAGTTCGCTTTTGCCTGCTTCAAGAATGTCTGCGGTTTTAGCATAACCGAGCCTTTCAATATGAGTTTCATATTTATCAAGAGGATGACCTGAAAGATAAAGTCCCGTCATCTCTTTTTCCATTTTTAGCAATTCTGTATGGGGAAACTCAGGAACATCGGGCATTTCAAAATCAATACCGAATGAATCGCCGCCGTTCAAATCAAAGAAACCGAGCTGACCGTACATAGTTTTCTTTCTGTGTTCATCAAGATTGCTTACAAGCACGGGAAGCGCCTGAAGCATTGCACGCCTGTTTGCACCTAAAGAATCAAGCGCACCGCTTCTAATAAGGCTCTCGACCGCCCTGCGGTTAAAATGCCCTGTCTGAAGCCTTGAACAAAAATCGAAAAGGCTTTTGAATTTGCCGTTTTCACGCTCTTTTATAATATCATTTATAAATTCAGAGCCGAGATTTTTAATTCCGAGCAATCCGTAATTGATAACATTACCGTTTGCCGAAAAGCCTTTCATTGAGCTGTTTACATCGGGAACGGCAAGTTTTAAACCAAGCCTTTTTGCTTCAGCAATATATCGGGCAACTTTATTTGAAGAATCAAGCACTGAGGTCAAAAGAGCCGCCATAAACATCGGTGGGAAATACTTTTTGAGGTAAGCCGTTCTATATGCCACAAGAGCATAGCAAGCCGCGTGAGACTTATTAAAGGCGTATTTTGCAAATTCAGACATTTGGTCAAAAATCTCATTCGCCTCGGCGGTACCTATATTATTCTTTGCGCACCCCTCGATAAATGTTACTCTCTCAGCTTCCATAACATCTTTTTTCTTTTTACTCATCGCCCTGCGCACAACATCCGCTCTGCCGTATGAATAACCTGCAAGAGTTCTGAAAATCTGCATAACCTGCTCCTGATACACTATACAGCCGAAAGTATCTTCAAGTATTGGTTTCAAAAGCGGTGTTGAATATTTGATTTTCTCAGGATGATGCGAATTTTCAACAAAAGTGTCTATCTGCTTTGCAGGACCGGGACGATAAAGCGAATTGGCGGCAATGAGATGCTCAAGCTTTGTAGGTTTAAGATTCATAAGCATCTGCTTCATACCGCTTGATTCAAACTGAAAAATGCCCTCCGTCTGCCCTCTTGAAAACAGTTTGTAAACCTCAGGGTCATCAATCGGAATGCTGTTTATATCAATGCCTGCATTTTTTGCGGCATCATTTATAACGGTAAGTGTTCGCAGTCCGAGAAAGTCCATTTTGAGAAGTCCGAGTTCTTCAAGAGTTGTCATAATATACTGCGTAACAACAAGACCGTCATTTGTTGCAAGAGGCACATATTCCGACACAGGGTCGTGCGTGATAACTACGCCTGCCGCATGAGTTGATGTATTTCTCGGCATACCCTCAACCTTGCGAGCCGTTTCAATCAATTCGTTCACCTGCTCACTGCTCTCCATAAGCGAGCGCAGTTCAGCAGACTTTTTTACAGCCTCGTCAATAGTTATCTTAAAATCATTAGGAACAAGCTTTGCAACGGCGTCAACGGAAGCGTAGGGCATTCCCATAGTTCTGCCCACATCTCTTATAGCCGCACGGGTTTGAAGAGTTCCGAAAGTTACTATCTGCGCAACATGGTCTGCTCCGTATTTTTCGGTAACATAGTCTATTACTTCCTGACGGCGCTCATAGCAGAAATCTATATCGAAATCGGGCATTGACACTCTTTCGGGGTTTAAAAATCTTTCAAAAAGAAGATTATATTTCATCGGGTCAATATCTGTTATTCCGATACAGTATGCCGCTATTGAGCCTGCGCCCGAACCTCTTCCGGGTCCTACGGGTATGCCCTGTTTTTTTGCAAATGAAACAAAGTCCGCAACGATGAGATAATAATCCGTATACCCCATTTTATCAACCGTTTGAAGCTCATATTCAAGGCGTTTTACATAATCCTCAGGCGGGTTGACATAGCGTTTTTTCAGCCCCTCAAAGCATATTCTTTTGAAATATTCAAAATGGCTTTCGTTTGTATCTATTTCAAAATACGGCAGTTTTGTATTTCCGAATTCAAAATCAAAATTACAGCGCTTTGCAATAATGTCTGTGTTATCAACCGCTTCGGGAACATCTGCAAAAAGGCGCCTCATCTCATCCTCGGATTTAAGATAAAATTCCTCGGAATGAAATTCTAGCCCCGTATCCTCACCGAGAATATGGTTTGTGGCTATACATATAAGAACCTGCTGAATTTTTGAATCTTTCTTTTCTATATAATGAACATCGTTTGTTGCTACAATAGGTATTCCCGTTTCACGGCTAAGGCGGATAATACCCTCTTTCACTATTCTCTGTTCATCAAGTCCGTGATCTTGAATTTCAAGATAATAATTATCTGCTCCAAACACATCACGATACCACAAGGCGGTATTTTTAGCCGATTCATAATCACGGGAGAGCAAAAACTGCGGTATCTCACCTGCAAGGCAGGCGGAAAGACAGATTAAACCTTCATGATATTTTTCAAGAATATTATGGTCTACTCTCGGTTTATAATAATACCCCTCTGTATAGGAAAGAGATACAAGCTTTATTAAATTTTTATATCCCGTTTCGTTTTCGCACAAAAGAATGAGGTGGTTATACTCTTTATCAAGCACTTTTTCCCTGTCAAATCTTGTTCTGGGGGCAACATATACCTCACATCCGATAATCGGTTTTATGCCCTCTTTTTTACAAGCCTTGTAAAAATCAACAGCCCCGTACATATTACCATGGTCGGTAATTGCAAGGGACTGCATTCCAAGCTCCTTTGCACGGGAAACGAGCTGCCCAATACGGCAAGCGCCGTCAAGCAGAGAAAATTCCGTGTGTAAATGAAGATGGGTAAACATATTATAATTCCTTTGAAATATCTACGATTCGTTTCAAGCGGTGATTTAATCCGCTTTTACTAATAGGCGGATCACATATTGCCGCAAGTTCTGAAAGGCTGCTGTCTGGGTTATTATATCTAAGTTCGGCAACAGCCTGAAGATTTTCGTTTAAAAACTCTTTGCCTTTTTTATCCCATATTTTTTCAATGGCTTTCAGCTGTACTGCAACTGCGTTTACCATTTTGTTGATATTCGCCGTTTCGCAGTTAGCCTGTCTGTTTGCCTTATTTCTGAAATCTTTAACGATTTTAATATTCATCATTTCAAACATAGCGTCAGACGCACCCATAATATAGAGACAGTTTTCAATAGCTTCGCTCTCTTTGAAATAGACGATATTATAACCATTTCTGGTAGTGTGTTTCGGGTTTAATTCTTTCTCCTGAAGCAGTGTAAAAAGGCTTTTAGAAAGGTTTAGATACGGCACTGTAAATTCAAGGTGATAGTCTTTATGAGGGTCGCAAGCCGTTCCACAAGAGAGAAACGCACCTGCCGTAAATGCACCCGCACAATTTTCGCAGTCAAAATTAGCATGGTTGATTTTAATACTTCCGACACCGTCGTGACCGTAGCTTTTTAAAATCTTCTGCGCATCCGCTTTTTTGGATACGGATACTGTAAAGTTTCGACCCTTGGGCGACCTGACTATTTCTGCATCAATGTTAAAAAGTTCTTTTAAAAGCGATGAATAAAGCAGAGCCGTATTTTCATTTTCAGTTTGAAGTGAAACACTGTTTTCTGAAAAGCTTTTTCCGAAAATACACATTCCGTAAAGAAGTGACCTTTTACAGCAGGTATTAGTATATTCAGTTTTGACAAGTTCATTCTTAACCTGCGATGAAAAAGACATCGGTTTTACAAGCCTTTCCGAAAATAAAATTATGTATTATGACCTTGAAATATCTCTGTGGTTTACAGACACATTGTCCCATTTCTTTTCAAAATGCTCTTTAAGAGCCTCTGCAATGGCAACGGACCTGTGATTTCCGCCCGTACAGCCTATTGCGAAAACTATCTGGCTTTTTCCCTCTTTGATATATAGAGGATTGAGAAAGTCGAGCAAATCAATAAGCCTGTTTAAAAGCTCTCTTGACTCTGAGAATGAGAAAACATAATCCTTAACCTCTTTATCAAGACCTGTTTTATTTCTCAAATTTTCTACCCAGTATGGATTCGGCAGACATCTTACATCAATTACGAAATCAGCCTCGTTGGGGATTCCGTGTTTAAAGCCGAAAGACTCAACATGGATATTCATAATATCCTTGTCATCGCCGACCAATATCTGAGTAAGCCTTGTTCTGAGCTGATTTCCTGTAAGGTCAGAAGTATCTATCACAAAATCAGCACGGGAACGAAGGGGCGCCATTATTTCGCGCTCATAAGCAAGCGCCTTGGAAATATCGCCGTTGAAACGCTCTGCATAAGGATGCTTTCTGCGTGTGAGTTTATATCTTTTAAGAGCGATATGAGTTTTAATATCGAGATAAACAACCTTGACATCGTAATTAAAACGATTAATTTCATCAAGGCTTGATACCACATCGTCGAATTTTTCAGTTGAACGAATATCAACAACGATAGCTACCTTTGAATATGCCTGCTGTTTTGAGATAAGTTCAAGAAATGTAGAAAGCAAAAGCGGAGGCATATTATCTATGCAGTAATATCCTACATCTTCCATAAATCCCATCGCTGTTGATTTACCTGCGCCGGAAACGCCTGTGATTATTACAAGTTCATTTTTCATCTTAGCCATTATTCTGTTACCCTTATTTCCATTTCAAGCTTAACGCCTTTTTGTTTATAAACGGTTTCACTGCATATTTTGCAGAGTTCAAGAATATCGGTACAGGTTGCACCGCCTTTGTTTATTATAAAGCCTGCGTGCTTTTCGCTGACCTGCGCTCCGCCTACCTGTTTGCCTTTAAGTCCGCACTCCTCTATAAGAGCACCTGCAAAATATCCCTCAGGTCTCTTAAATGTTGAGCCTGCGCTCGGATACTCAAGCGGCTGCTTATCTTTTCTTCTTTGAAGAAAATCATCCATCTTAGCTTTGATTTCATCGGGATTGCCTTTCTTTAATTTAAGATATAATCCCGTTATGGTACAGCCGTTTTCGCTGTAAGCGGAATGTCTGTAAGACAAATTCAGCTCATCGCCCGAAAGCGAACCCTTTTCTCCGTTTTCGTCAATATGGTCGCACTTAAAAAGCACATCTTTCATTTCGCCGCCGTAAGCGCCCGCATTCATAAATGCCGCACCGCCGCAGCTTCCGGGGATGCCGAATGCAAATTCAAGCCCCGAGAGACTGTTTTGAAGAGCAAAGCGGCAAAGTTTCATAAGCGACGCTCCGCTCTGAGCAAAAACAGTATCATTATCTATAAGTTTAATTTCCGAAAATGCAGAGCCGAAACAGATAACGCAAGCGTTTATACCGCTGTCTGAAACAAGAAGGTTTGAGCCATTACCAACTGGAATATATCTTACACCGTTTTCACGGCAGCATTTTATAATTTCAACAGCCTGCTCCTCTGTTTCGGGAAACGCCATTATTCTTGCGTTTCCACCGACCTTGAAAGTCGTATGAGCGCTCATAGGCTCATTTTCGGAAAATGAAATATTCAGTTTTTTCAAAAGATATATTAGTTCTTTCAAAATATCACCGTTATTTAACATTGCCGAGAAGCGCAGCGCCGATTACACCTGCGTTATTTCCAAGCTCGGCTTTCATAATTTTTGTCTGAATTTTACTGTGTATGGAATATCTTTCAGCCTGTACATATCTGCGAAGAGGCTCCATAAGAGTTTCACCCTCGTTGCAGATACCGCCGCCTACACAAATTATTTCCGGCTGAAGAGCGTTTACTATATTTATAAGACCGCAGGCAACATATTTTATGTAGTTATTTACTACATTTATACCTGCAACATCTCCTTTTCTCATTGCGTCAAAAGCAGTTCTGCCGCTGACTTTGCCTTCCTCCTTAGCAAGCTCGTGCATTACAGATTCAGGGTGTTCATCCATTGCTTTTTTGGTCTGTTTAATGAGAGCTGTTGCGGAAGCATAAGATTCCCAGCAGCCTTTTCTGCCGCAAGTACAAGGCTCGCCGTCAACCATAATTACCATATGACCGCATTCACCGCCGGCAAAGTTAACACCTTCTACAATTCTTCCGTCAACGATAATACCAGAGCCGACGCCTGTGCCGAGAGTTACGGCTACAAAGTTTTTACAGCCATCGCCGCATCCTGCATATGCTTCACCAAGAGCCGCGCAGTTTGCGTCATTTGCAATATAAACGGGAATATCTCCGAGGCGTTCTCTAATCATATCCTTAGCGGGTACATTATTAAAGCCAAGGTTGTTTGCAAACTCTATTACGCCGTCGCCGTTAACTGTTCCGGGAGTTCCGAGACCGATATGAGCTATATCTTTAAGCTCAATACCTGCATTTTCAACCGCATCACGGCAGGCAGACGCAATATCGTCAAAAATTTCCTCAGCAGCACGTGGAAGCGCTGTTTTATATTTACCCGTGCCGAGAATATTGTATTTGTCGTCCACAACAGAAGCCACAATATTTGTTCCGCCCAAATCAATTCCTATACTGTACATAATTTTTTACTCCTTAAGTTTAAGTGTTATTCCAGATTTCAAGTTCTTTCTCGCATGGCTCAAAATCGTCCATACCGAGACTTATCATAAGTTCCCTTGCGGGATTATAGCCCATCTTTTTCTGACGGTTGTTCATAGCCGCAGTTTCTATAATAACGGCAAGATTTCTGCCCGGATTTACAGGAACCGTAATAACGGGCACTTTAACATCGAGAATTTTAGTATACTCGTTGTCTATTCCAAGTCTGTCATACGCTTTGCCTGACTCCCAAGGCTCTAAACGGATAACCATGTTTATTTTTTCAGTATCCTTAACAGAACCCATACCGAACAGGCGGCGAGCGTTGATTATGCCTATACCGCGAAGTTCAATGAAATGGCGTATATTGTTTGGCGATGAACCAAGCAAGGTGTTAGCGTCAGTTCGTCTGATTTCAACCGCATCATCCGCAATAAGACGGTGACCTCTCTTAATAAGTTCAACCGCAGTTTCGGATTTTCCTGCTCCGCTTTCACCTATAATGAGCACGCCCTCGCCGTATACCTCGCACAATACGCCGTGTCTTGTGATTCTCGGCGCAAGACTTGCATTGAGGTACTGAATAAGATTTGCCAAAAACGGTGAAGTTTCCTCACTCGTTTTCAAAAGAGGCACATCATATTTCTCAAACAGTTTAACGAAATAATCGGGCACTTCAAGCCCCCTTGTGATAACCGCAGCGGCAGGCTGAAGTTCAAGCCAATTTGAAAGCGCTGTTATCTGCTTTTCTCTGCTCATGTTCTGCAAAAAGCCAAGTTCAGTCCATCCAAGAATTTGAATTCTCAACGGGTCAAAATAATCAACATAACCCGTTAAAACAATGCCCGGTCTGTTAACCTCGTTTGTTTTGATAAGTATTTCCTCTGCGCTTTTAGGAAGATGCACCACTTCAAGAGAATGGGCATCAATGATTTTTTGCAGAGAAACAGAATAAGGCTCAGACATAAAATCCCCCCCGATATGCGGTTTTTGCTTATAAATTAAGTGTTTACTTATTCAGTTTATTATATAATAAATCAAAAGGTTTTATCAATACCTTTATAAAGAATTTATATATCTTATTTTAATGCTGTCTCTTATACACATCTCCGAGCCCACGAGACCGAGGCTGATCTCG
>UQFL01000064.1 GCA_900540305.1 uncultured Oscillospiraceae bacterium
TATAATTACAACTATTTTTTGCTATAATTTTTATATTATTAAGCAAATAAAAAAATAAAGCGCCGACCAAGCGACGCTTCACACAAAATTCCTATTACAAAACCTAACAAAGAGTAAAAATCACTTCTTGTTTTTACGATTTTTATTGTTATCATCAAAGCATTTTTTCATCAGCTTTGAAAGCTCTTTTTCATTGAGTTCCCTGTATTTACCGAGGGGAAGCATACCGAGCTTGACAGGACCGAGAGCAATTCTTTTAAGCCTTGCAACTTCAAGTCCTACTGATTCACACATTTTTCTGATTTCCCTGTTTCTTCCCTCGTGAAGATGAAATTCGAGCACCGCTCTACCCTCTTCTTCAGATATAACAAAAATATCGCAGGGTGCGGTTTTTCTGCCGTCAATCTCAACACCGTTTCTGAGTATATCAAGTGTATCATCATCAACTTCGGGTCTGACGGTTACTCTGTAAATCTTAACTATTTCACCTGACGGATGCATAACTGCGTTTGCAAATTCACCGTCATTAGTCAAAAGCAAAAGCCCCTCTGAATCCTTATCAAGTCTTCCAACAGGGTAAACTCTTTCCTTGACATCCGAAACAAGTTCCATAACGGTTTTTCTGCCACGCTCATCGGACACAGTAGTAACATAACCTCTCGGTTTATGAAGCATAATATAACGCAAAGAGCTTTCCTGCTCTATACGCTTTCCTTTTACTGTTACAATATCCTTTTTTGGGTTTATTTTAGCGCCGATAAAGGCAACATGACCGTTGACTTTAACCTTGCCTGCCGCTATCAATTCCTCGCTTTTTCTTCTTGAGGCTACGCCGCAGTCCGCCATATATTTTTGAAGTCTAACTTCATTCTTGCTGGGCATAATAATTCACATTTTCGCACGCTGTGACAGGCACAGTGAGCAATTCCTTTTCTTTATATTTTATAACCGCTTTTCCTATTTCGTCCCCCTGCTTTACGGGAGCATAAATAAACGGAAAAGCATAAAGTTCAACTGTTATTTCGTTTTTATTAAGAACGCTGACGCTTGCGCTGTATTCGCCTTTAACACTGTTTTTTTCTCCGCCAACCGTGAGGACATAAAATGCGTCTGAAATTTCAGCGCTCTGATACTGCTTATTAGCATATTCGTAAAGTTTTTTATGGTCATTCCAGTCATCGGGCGCATTAAAAGTAACACACACGAAAGTATGCCCGTTTTCACTGAATGCGGAAACAAGACAACGCCCTGCTTTATCAGTATAACCTGTTTTCACGCCTACGCATGAATCCATTGACGATAATAGTTTATTGTGGTTATACACAGTCAGCTTTTTGCCGTTGATAGTTACATCGTATTTTGAAAGAGCGCAGATTTCCGAAAAATACTCGTTTTTTAAAGCATACGCAGTTAAGACTGCCATATCGTAAGCAGTTGAATGGTGGTCGCCCTCATCTAGACCCGACGGAGTTACAAAATAAGAATTATAAAGACCGAGTTCGGACGCCTTTTTATTCATCATTGCGGAAAACTCTTCAAAACTGTCTGCGAGATAAAGCGCAACAGCATTAGCCGCATCGTTACCCGATGGTAAAAGCATACCAGCAACAAGGTCATAGAGAGTGATTTTATCCCCCTCTCTTAAACCGAGTAGCGAACCGTGAGTATTAACCATATCAAATGTAATCTCAACCGTTTCATCCATTTTACCGCTTTCGCACGCAATAAGTGCGCTCATGATTTTTGTTGTTGACGCAATACTGCACTCGTTGTTTTCATTTTTGGCGTAAATAACTTCAAGAGACAAAGCGTCAATAACGACAGCCCTCTGCGCTGAGCAATCAACAGACGCCGCATAGACAGGTTGAGCGGAAAACATAAAAATTAAAGCAAATAAAACAGAAAATATCCTCAACAAAATTAATCACCTGCTAATTATATGCAGGTGATTTTAATTTTAGTTATATTGCCGTTATTGATTACTCGGCTTTTTCAGCAGGCTGATCCTTTGCTTTAAGAAGCTGTGAAACCTGATCAACAAGTTCGGGAATCATAGCGATAGCTCTGTCAGCAGATGAAGTGTAATTATTAATCTGCATCATTCTTACTTTTTCATTCTGAATTACGATGAATGCAACGGGAGAAATTGTGATTCCACCGCCGCCACCGCCGCCGAAAAGCTCCTGATTCTGCTTTGACGGAAGGTCTGTGCCGCCGCTTGTAAAGCCGTAAGAAACCTTTGAAACAGGGATAAGAGTAGTATCGCCTGTCTGAATAGGCTCGCCGATAATAGTTGAAACATCAACCATTTCACGCATCTTTTCAAGAGTATTTTCCATTATTTTGTTTACCGGTGTTTCTTTCATATCCTTAATCTCCTTAAAGAATAATTACTTATTTTTTTAACAAATTAACAAGAAATGTTTTTCCTGCCGAAAGCACAACTCTAAGCAAAACTGCTACGCTTATCGAGCCGATAAATTGAAGCCCGTATTCATTTCTCGGGGCAATAAAATCAGGCATTACCATATCGTCATAATTATCGACTTTCATACCGCCGAGTACTGCGCCTTTAAACGGATAATAGTATTTGCATATTCTACCGTACGCTCTGGCAATTTCATCGGCGTCTCCGCCTCCGACAATTATTTTAACATATAAAGAATAAATATGGAAGCCCTTAATTAAAGTGGTAACAGCGCTTGAAGCACTTTCAGTAACATTTGAAACGAAATCAAATATACCAACTATTCCGTCCTTATCCCACATATTTTTAAAATAATTGGGTTTTTGCTGTGCGGGAGGCTGTTTAGCATGATTTTCTTTATTTTCAGGCTTAGCATTCGTGTTACTATTTTGCTCTTTAGCCGTTGTGTTTTGCGTACTGTCAGCTGCCTGATGTGGTTTAGGTTGAGATGTATCCTCCGCGCTTTTTTGGGTATCAGTCGAACTTTGCTTTTTCTCAGCAGCTTTGTCCTTTACCTTTTTTGCGCTTTCCTGCGGAAAAAGAATGAAAGACAAAATTTTAGTCAGTTCAATATCTTTTTCAAACCAAAGAACACTTATGGTTGTTTTCCACTTATTATCATAAATAACTGTGAAAGTAGCAGAAACGGAAAGAATTGCGGCAATAATAACAACCAGCACGGCAACTACAATTAAAAATGCTGTCATTCCTCACCCTCATTTCCGATTTCAGTAATATCGGTTTCTATTGTATCACTTTTTTCTCCGTCAAACAAGGTGGTTTGATCATTTTCTTTATCTTCTTCCTCCTGTTTGGGAATTTCCGGGAGGTCATCAAGGCTGTTTAGAGAAAAACATCTTAAAAATCTGTCGGTAGTACCATAAACAAGGGGTCTGCCAGGCAGGTCAAGTCTGCCTTTTTCCTCGATAAGACCTTTTTGAACAAGATTTGAAATAGAGCCTGAACAATCAACGCCTCTTATCTGTTCAATAAAACTTTTTGTTACGGTTTTGTTATATGCAATTATCGCAAGTACCTCGAACGCCGCCTGAGAAAGCGGAGTATTCTTTTTAATTTCGAGGAGTTTTCTGACATCATCAGCATATTCTTCTTTAGTGCAAAGCTGATATTTACCGTCTACTCGGATAAGTCTTATACCCGAATTTTTTTCATCATATGTATCGCCGAGATGGCCGAGCATTTTTGTAACATTTTCTACATCAAGCTCAAGCACCTCTGCAAGCCTTGTTGCCTCAACAGGCTCTCCGCAGGCGAAAAGCATTGCTTCAAGCTTTGCTATGACATTATTTGAATTTTCCATGCTTTACACCTCGTCTATCATACTAACATCAGGATTATCTATTGAGCCTTCAATTTTTATCTTCTTTGTTTTCGTAAGTTCAAGAACGGCAAGAAATGTAGCGACAATATCACTTTTTGACTGAGCGTCAGAAAAAAGATTTAAGAATTTCACATTTTTTCTGCTGCGAAGTTTGTTCATAACCGTTGAAATTTTTGACGCCACATTAACAAATTTTCTTGCAACTATCTGCTTGAAAGAATCAAGCGGAGGAGGAAGTTTTCTCTGTGCCCTTCCTGCCGCCGCAATATATGCGCTCAGCAGTTCCTCGCCCTCGTGAAAACGCTCATAATCGTAATTTACATATCCCTCCTGGGGATTGCGGACAAATCTGTTAAAGCCGTCCGTCTGCTTGCTCAGCTTTTCAGCCATAAGTTTACAGTCCCTATATTCTATAAGTTCGCCTGTAAGCTCTTTTTTAAGCTGTTCCGCTTCCTCGTGACGGGGCAAAAGAGAAACTGTTTTAATATAAATAAGTCTTGCCGCCATTTCAAGGAAATCGCCTGCAACATCAAAATCGGCATTTTCCATTTGGCGAACATAGTCAAGATACTGATTTACAAGCTCAACAATAGGAATATCATTGATATTGAGTTTATGTTTATTTATGAGGTGCAGCAACAGGTCCATAGGTCCTTCAAACACCTCAAGTTTATAATTAATCTGTTCCATTTAAACCTCAGAATCCGAAAATAAGATTCGGAATGAAAGTGATTATTTGATAGAAGAAAGAAACTAAAACGGAAAGCACACCGTCTAAAACACCTGTGAAAAGCAATACTATAAGCACAATCATAATAATGCGCTCATATCTGAAATATTTTTCATAAAGTCTGTCAGGAAGAATTGCTCCCAAAATTCTTGAGCCGTCAAGCGGCGGAATGGGAAGAAGATTGAATACGGCAAGAGAAATATTAACCGATGCAGCAAAACTGAAAAACAGAGTAAAAGCTTTAAATATTACTGATGTGCTGTAAGTCTTAAGAGCAATATACGAAACGCCTGCGCTTAAAAAAGCAAAAATAAAGCTCATAATAAGATTTGAAAGAGGACCTGCAAGCGCAGTTAATGCAACACCCTTTCTGTAATCTTTGAATTTAAGAGGATTGATGGGCACTGGGCGTGCGTAACCGATACCGAAAAGGAAAATCATAATTGTTCCTATCGGGTCAAGATGCGCTATGGGATTGAATGAAAGCCTGCCCATATTTTTAGCTGTGTTATCACCGAGTTTATACGCCATCCAGCCGTGCGCTAACTCGTGAATAGGTAAACAGCAAAATACAACAAAAGCTCTTGCTGCGACAAGTATTACTACTGTAAAAACATCGCCTGACATAATTGATCTTATTAAACTCATAAAAACCTGCCTTAATATAATTTAATGGGTTTGGTGTGTTTATTATTTAACTGCGCTGACTATACGGTCATTGCCGTACATATCTTTTTTTACCTCAACATTTCTATAACCAAGAGAGTTAAGAATATCATAAACATCTTTTCCCTGTTCTTCGGAGATTTCAAAAAATATTGAGCCGTTATTTTTCAAATACGGATACCATAACTCAGGAATTTTCTTGTAAAAATCAAGACCGTCTTTCCCTCCGTCAAGCGCCATTTTCGGCTCAAACTGCACCTCTTTTTGAAGCCCATCCAAGTCCGAATTCTTTATATACGGGGGATTTGAAACGATGATATCAATGCTTTCAGGTTCAATGTCAGGTGGATTGAGAACATCGCCCTCAACTGCAACAGCGTTATCAGCCTGAGTAATATTTTTTCTTAAATAATTTAATGCGTCCTTACTCTTTTCGACGCAAAAAACAGATGAATTTTTAACTGCTTTTGCAACGCTTATTCCTATACATCCGCTTCCCGAACAAAGGTCATAAACAACGGGAGAGGAAAGTTTTTTTGCCTTTTCAATAACAAGGTGTGTTAACTCTTCCGTTTCAGGGCGGGGAATCAAAACTCCTTTGCCTACAAAAAATTCTGATTCATAAAAATCCCATTTTCCGAGCACATACTGAAGCGGTTCTCCGCTTTTCAAACGCCACAGCGAATCTGCAAGTTTCTTCATAATAATTTCATCATCTTTATGAAATTCATACTCACTGTTTTTGATTTCATCAAGAGAGCAAACAAGACAAAGAGACTTAAACTCTGCTTCGTCAACTCCGTTTGCGCTTAAAAAATAAACTGAATAATTAAATGCTTCACTCAGCTTCACTTTATTTCATCATCCTCGGGATTATCCGTAATTACTGCTTTGATGGCAGCTATGCCAACTTCTAATATATCATCTGTCGGCTCATTTGTTGTAAGTCTCTGCATCCACAAACCGGGTGCAGAAACTATTTTTACGAAAAGATTATCGTGTCTGCCCGCATATCTTATAAACTCATAACAAATACCCATTATTACAGGCAAAAATACAAGTTTGAGAAGCAGCCATAAAATTCTGACTGCGGCAATTTGCGGGAAAATCTTTGCAATAATAGTATAGAAAATTATACTGAAAATCAAAACTACAAATATAAAAGAAGTGCCGCATCTTGGGTGAAAACGGCTGCATTTTTTAGCGTTTTCAACCGTAAGGTCAAGTCCTGCTTCATAACAGGCAATGGATTTATGCTCCGCTCCGTGATACATAAACATTCTTTTTATATCTTTCATACGGCTGACGAGAGCAATATAAATTACGAAAATGGCGATTTTCATAACACCCTCAATCAAGCCCTGAAGATTTGTTATTGCGCCGTCTGTCCATTCGTTAGCCTTGTTGAACACAAGAACAGGAAAATACATAAACAGAACAAACGCAAGAGCAACACCGAGAACTGAGCCGACAGCGGCAACAAAATTCATAAGTTTATCACCAAACTTATCTGTAAGCCATTTTTCAAACTTGTTGAGTTCCTGTTCTTCAATGTCTTCCATACCCGAAACCTCAGCGGAATACATTAAAGTTTTATAGCCTGTTATCATAGACTCAACAAACCCTACTACTCCTCTGACAATAGGAAGAGCAAAAAATTTGTTTTTATCTCTTAAATGTTTTACATTGTGATATTCAGTAAGTATATCTCCGTCGGGCTTTCTTACGGCAGTTGCAATACCCTTGGGGCCCTGCATCATAACGCCCTCAATGAGCGCCTGACCGCCGACGGAAGTTTTATGAGTTTTTTTACTCATTTATTATTCACCTTTCAGATTTAAATCCTCGTCCGTTACAGCCTGTTCGCTGTTTGATACCATATTGACATCCTGCTTATTAGGCGCACTGTCAATCGGAAGATATATTGTAACAAGAGTGCCTCTGCCCTCTTCACTGTCTATTTCAAGCTTGCCTTTATGAAGATTGATAATTTCATTAGTTACGGCAAGACCGATTCCCGAACCTCTTACAGAAACATTAGCCTTATAAAATTTATCAAACACATGCGGCAAATCTTCTTTTGAAATACCGCATCCCTGGTCTGCAATAGAAATTTTCACAGCGTCTGCGCCGTTTAATTCCGAATATTCTGCTTTAACGAATATCTTACTCGGCGCTCTTGAATATTTAAGCGCATTATCAAGAATATTCATAAACACCTGTTTCAATCTATTTGGGTCTGCATCAGCAGGAGCAGGAAGGTCAGGTATGCTGTATCTAACCTCTATACCCTCTCTCATAGCCCTTTCACAGAAAGTAAACAGCGTTTCAGCAAGTTCGGCAAAAATATCTGTTTTGACAAGTCTTAAAGTCATTCTGCCGCTTTGCAGACGGCTAAAATCAAGAAGTTCTTCAACAAAGCCCTCAAGTCTGCCCGCCTCTTTGACGATTACCTGCAGACCTTTTGTTGTAAGTTCGTCCATCTGGCTGTCCTGACTGTAATAAAGCGTTTCAGCCCAGCCTTTAATTGATGTAAGCGGTGTACGAAGCTCATGGGATATCGTAGAAATAAAATCGTTTTTCATCTTATCGGCTGTTGCTATTTCAGAAGCCATTGAATTAATGGAATCGCAAAGTCTGCCGATTTCATCGTCATATTTCTTTTCTATACGCACATCAAGATTGCCGCTTGCAATCTGTTTAGTGGTTGCGGTAATGCTTCGCATAGGCATTATGATTGAGCGTATAAAGAAAAGATTGGAAAGAAGAATTATTCCAAATACAAACAAAAGCAGTAAAAACAATATTACTATTACGGCGCCTATCTGTCTGTCAACATCATTGATAGTTGCCATAACCCTTACAGCGCCTACATTTGCGCCGCTTGTATTTTGAATAACTCTTGTCACCGCCATTATTTTATCGCTGTGCTCATAAATCTTACCTGCATATTTGCCTGTGCCGGACGGACTTATCATTGCCTCAGTATAATCCGGCATATCGCAGTTTTCAACTATAAAACCATTTGACGATGCGAGGATATTGCCCTCATTATCAATAACCCATACTGTTGTTTTATCTTTATATGAATAGCTGTCTATGAACTCTGCCGCTGAAGATTCAAGCGAAGCGCCTGAATCAAGATTAGCTGAAAAATAGTTTACCGAATTAGTTGAAGCGCCAGCGTTAAGTATATTTTCAACAGATTTGTAATAGTATGTTTTTATCGAAAAGCTTGCCACAACAAAAGCGGTTAACAGCGTAATTACGACAACAAGAACAATGTTCAGCAGCCATCTTTTTGTAAGCCCGTCAATTCTGCCTGTATGAAATTTTTTGATAAGCTTTTTTTTCATTTATTATTTTTCTTTCGTGATTTATTTGCTGTTGGTAATCCACTTGTATCCAAGACCCCAGATGGTTACGAGCCTTGTGGGAGATGAGGGATTGTCCTCAATTTTCATACGAAGTCTGCGGATATTTACATCAACGATTTTTTCATCGCCGAAATAGTTATTGCCCCAGACCTGTTTCAAAATATCTGTTCTGCTCAAAGCGGCATTTGGATTTTTGAAAAAGTATTCTATTATCTGAAATTCAACCTGTGTAAGCTCAATAAGCTGATTTGCTTTTGAAAGGGTACGGTTTCTAAGATTGAGTTCAAATTCATCAAGAACGATTGTATCAAGCACAGAATCATTTTTTCTGAATCCGCGGGTCATTTCAACACGGCGGTATACAGCGTCAACTCGAGCCATAAGTTCGCTTGGCGAAAACGGTTTTGTAACATAATCGTCAGCACCTACAAGTAAGCCTGTAACCTTATCCATCTCCTGTGTTTTTGCGGACAGCATTATTATTCCGAGGTCTGATGAGCGTTTACGAAGCTCCTTGCAGACTGTTAAGCCGTCTACCTCAGGCATCATAATATCGAGTATTGCAACATCGAAAGAGTTCTCGTTTTGAGAAAACAAATCAAGCGCAACGGCGCCGTTTTCAGCCTGTTCGACCTCATATCCGCTTCTTGTAAGGTTTATCACTATAAATTCGCGAATTGATTCTTCGTCCTCTGCAACAAGTACCTTTTTCATAAATATTCTCCTTAAATTGATTTTATCATTGATTTAAGTTCCTGAACACTGAACTGAATCTGTGAATCATTACCTGTTTTTGCGAGATAAACATATCCCGACTTTTCAAATATTTCGCTGTATCCGTCAGTCTGAGCATTTGAACCGGTCTGAGACTTAGGAACACATTTAATTGAAAGAACTAACTTTTCTTTAGAATCAGTTAAGATAAGTTCTGAATTTTCCTGTTTATAGCCGACCTTGATTTCATCAAGCTGATCCTTAGAAAGCAAAAGCTGATAGCCGTCTTTATCCACAGCTAACGAATAAGCAACCGTTTTCATAACGGAGTTTTCATATTGATTCCATTCGGCGGCAAACACACCGTCAGGTAAATTATTCGTTTCATAATCAAGCGGCACCTCAATAAGTCCGTCATCGTTAATATCACAACAGCAAAGCATTACAGACCTTGAAGTGTTTTTAGTAAAGCCTGTTGAATAGCTGTAATACGGCGAAATAACTGTACCGTAATAATCAGACCAGAGTATAATTTCTGTAAGCATTTCCGAGCCGTTTGATTTTACAGCGTCTGCATAGATATAAACTTTACCGTTCTTACTCTCTGAAATAATACTTTCATAACCTGTTATATGACCGTCAAGCTTAGTTGTGCCGAGCGTTTTTCTGCTGTTTTCATCAAAAGAATAAAGCGTTGCGGTAGATGAAACATCATCGCCGGAATTAATGGCAAATGTCATCAGTTCCTGTGTGCCGTCCTCATCAATATCAACAACGATGTAATTATTCACAGTCAGCGCATCTGACATTTCAGTTAATGAATATTCACCATTCGTATTTTGAGTGTATACCGAAAGCACATGGCTTGTTGAATCGCTTATATAATTCCAAAAAACAATCAGTTCTGTAACGCCGTCACCGTTGACATCAGAAAAATCAAGAGAATAAACATCTGAATTTTCATTTTCAAGGTTATAAGCAACATACCATTTGTCGTCACTTTTATCTATAACGGCCATATTTGTTTTGCCGAGAGATTTTGCCGACTCGTAAAACACTACAGATTCGTCCTGAGAATCACCGTCAATATCAAAGAAAGAGAAAGCTGTTGTATACTCTCCTGCCTCAGGAGTTTTAAGGGTAAAACCGCCGTTTGAATATGCCGAAAGAGCGTTCTGAACATCAGCATCATCACCCTGAGGTGAAACAGGTGTTATAAGCTCGTCCACAGAGGAAGCGAGCCTGAATGAACAACCGCTGAAAAGAACAGCAACTGCAACAACGATTACAAATAATTTAAAATATTTCAAGCTTCACCCTCCTTTTACAAATCCGCATTATAACCCAGTATATTTGTAATATTATATCATTAAACCTGTCTCTTATACACATCT
>UQFL01000065.1 GCA_900540305.1 uncultured Oscillospiraceae bacterium
TAAAAAATATTATTACCAAATTTGATAAAAAAATTATAATTTTTAAAAATTATCAGTAATAATAAGAAAAAACTTTATAATCGCCGCTCTTAATCATATACGCCGCAAGCTGAATTACGCCCGTAATGATAATTAAAACGGTCAATATGCGAAGAATTTTTGCGTATCTTTCCAAGTGGTCTTTCATTTTCAACCAGCTCAGTTTTTCAACTTCAGAGCTGATTTTTTTGATTTTAATTATATGAACGCCCGAAAGTATTCCGAAAACTGCGTTGAGCAAAGCGCAGAGTAAAAACAGCATAGTAAAAATTAAAATTATATAATAAACAATATTTAAACCTAATTCGGAATTTATGTAGCAGTCAGCGCCACAGCGTATCTCATCATAAAACTGAACATAATCCTTATCAATAAATACCGCAGGAAAATCAAAGATAAAGCCGATAACGCTGTAACCTGCGGGAAGATAAATTGCATAGGCAGGAATACATATTGCAAGCCCTGCGTTAACAATGCCCCACAGAATTGAAAGCACGGAAAAGCCGTGTTTCAGGCAGAGATTATAACAAATACTGCCCGAAGCGAAAGACACTATTGACATAATCATCGCCCGCGGAACAATTACATCAGGGTCTGTTGAGATTATCATATAATCTAAAACATAAAAGCCGTAATAAACAATGCTTAAAATAAAAACAATAAATGAAATAACTGCAATGGAAAGATAATAATTTTTGCTGTGCTTTTTTGACGAAGTTTTCATAAAATCACCGCCTTTTATATGCCGCAAATATATTTAATTTATCCTCTAATTAAAATAAAATATAAAAAGACGATACAGTCAATAAATTAACAATAAATAAAAAATTAAATAAAAATAAAAATCCCGCCTCTTGCGAAGCGGGATAATAAACTAAATTTTAAATATAAATTAGTCGTTTGCGTGGCCTGTTGCGCCGAATACAGCATCAATCTTATGAGCAACAACCTCTTCAATAAGGTCTCTTGCAGGAGTAAGATACTGACGGGGGTCGAAATGAGTCGGGTTCTCAGTAAGATACTTTCTGAGAGCTGCTGTCATTGCGATACGAATGTCTGAGTCAACATTAATTTTGCAAACTGCCATTGAAGCTGCCTTGCGGAGCATATCCTCGGGGATACCGATAGCGTCGGGCATCTCGCCGCCGTATTCGTTGATCATCTTGATGTGATCCTGGTTTACTGATGATGCGCCGTGAAGAACGATCGGGAAACCAGGAAGCTTCTTCTGAATCTCTTCAAGAATGTCAAAACGAAGCTGAGGATTCTGACCGGGCTTGAATTTGTATGCGCCGTGTGATGTGCCGATAGCGATAGCAAGTGAGTCAACGCCTGTTGCCTTAACAAACTCATAAGCTTCGTCAGGGCTTGTGAACATAGCGTTTTCAGCGTCTACCTGAACATCGTCTTCAACGCCTGCAAGTGTGCCAAGCTCGCCCTCAACAACAACGCCGCGAGCGTGAGCATATTCAACAACCTTCTTTGTAACGGCAATGTTCTCTTCAAAGGGAAGTGAAGAACCGTCAATCATAACAGAAGTGAAACCGCCGTCAATGCAGTCTTTGCAGGTTTCAAAGTTCGGGCCGTGGTCAAGATGAAGAGCAATCGGAAGGCCTGTTTCTTCAGCAGCAGCCTTAACCATTGCAACAAGGTAACCGTGAGATGCATATTTGCGTGCGCCTGCTGAGCATTGAAGAATAACGGGAGCGTTAAGCTTCTTAGCAGCACGGGTTATGCCCTGAACGATTTCCATATTGTTTACATTAAATGCGCCGATAGCATAGCCGCCTTCGTATGCTTTTTCAAACATTTCTTTTGTAGTTACAAGTGGCATAATTTAAATCTCCTATAAATTATTTGAATTTCATTTGAAATCCTTACTCTGTTATTATACAGCATTGATAAAAAAATAGCAATTAAAATACTGCAACAATTTACTTTTTTGATATAAAATAAAGCCTGCAACACAGGTAAATTTTGTATATTTTGAAAGTAAAAAGAAAGAGCGCGGCTTTACCGCGCCCTATTTTAAACATTTATATTTGTCTTTATAAGCTTTTCAAGCGGTTTGTAAATAATGCAGGTGAACACAACGGAAATAAGTCCTTTTACAATTGTGAACGGAACATTGAAAACAAGAAGCGCTTCTTCAATGCTTTCTGTTGACGGGCGTATTACCTGATACATATCAAGAATAGCCTCTTTGGGAAGACCCATAACCGAATAATAAAGCGGATAAATAACGAAATTGTTAAACGGCAGAGAAACGATTCCCATAACGATTGCGCCCACAATTCCGCCGATTGCAACGCCCTTTATTGACGGCATTTTTTTGTAAATAAGACCTGCTGTAAGTACGAAAGACGCGCTTAAAACAAAGTTTGAAAGCTCGCCTATTCCTGCGCTTGAGCCTGTTGCGATATGAACAACATTTCTGATAAGCGTTATTACAACGCCTGCAACGGGTCCGCAAACGATAGCGCCGATAAAGCCCGGTAAATCGGAAAAATCAAGCTTTATGAAGCTTGGCACAACAGGAACTGAAACTTCCACAAACTGAAGTATGATTCCTATTGCGGAAAGCATTGCGCAGATGGTGATTTTTCTTGTGAGTGATTTTGAGTTTGTTTTCATTGTTCTTTTCTCCTTTCGGGTTTAACCCAAGGGCAAAAGAGAAGCCCTAAGCGTAAAAGAATACACTTAGGGCGCAAATGTCTGCAAAAATAGTATTGTTAACATTTTCTCTCATCCGGACTTTAACCGTCGGTATCGGAATTTCACCGATTCGGCCGCGTGAAGCGGTTCGCAGACTTTGAAGTAACTCATTCTTCTTACTGCCGGTGGGGAATTTCGCCCCGCCCTGAAAATATTTTGCATTAATATTATATTCGCTCATAATATTTTTGTCAATATGGTGTTGACAGAATATATTAGCAGTGATATAATGCACATATGAACAAGTGTTCATATAATATACAAAGGAGGAGATACTGTGCCGGACGAGGAAATGATTTATGACCTTGCTGATTTGTTTAAAATATTTTCAGATTCAACAAGGCTGAAAATTCTCTGTTCTCTTTTTGACAAGAGCCTTAATGTAACAGAAATAACGGCGGCAACGGGAGTTTCGCAGACAGCGGTCTCGCACCAGCTGAGAACGCTCAAGCAAAATCATCTTGTAAAATATTCAAGGGACGGAAAACAGATAGTTTATTCCCTTTCGGACAGCCATGTCAAATCAATTATCAACTGCGGCATGGAGCATATAGAAGAATAGGAGGAAATTATGAGCAATAAAAAGAAAAATGCAGTCTGCGCTGACGAGGCTTGCAGCTGCGGTCATAATCACGAAGAGCATTGCCACTGCCATGATGACTCTTGCGGCTGCGGTCACGACCATTCGGCAGAGGTGGATAAAAAGCAGTTTTGGTTTAAAGTCGGTTTCGGCGGCTTTATGTTTGTGCTCGGATATATTTTTACGGAGCTTGTTTCGATTAACGAATATATACCGCTGATATGCTTCGGAATTTCGTATATCGTTGTCGGCTTTGATATTGTTAAAGAAGCCGTTGAGGGCGTAATAAAAGGAAATATTTTTAATGAAAATTTCCTTATGACAATAGCGTCAATCGGTGCATTCGTTATAGGCGAATATTCAGAGGGCTGTGCCGTTGTTCTGCTTTATACAATAGGCGAATATCTTCAGAGCGTGGCGCTCGGTAAAAGCAGAAAATCAATAACGGATATGCTGAAATCAACACCGCAGAAAGTTATTGTTGAAAAAGACGGAAAACAGATTGAAACAGACCCTGAAAAAGTGAGTGTCGGCGATATATTCATTGTAAACCCTGGCGAGAAAATAGAACTTGACGGCGTTGTTGTCAGCGGTAATGCCGAGGTGGATACCGCGGCGCTTACGGGAGAGAGTATTCCCGCTTCTGTTTCGGAAGGGGACGAGATTTTCTCAGGCTCAATAAATGTTGACGGTATGCTGAAAATCAGGGCAACAAAGCCTTACAGCGAATCAACCGTTTCAAGAATAATGAGTATGATTGAGGACGCAAACGGTCAAAAGAGCAAAACTGAAAAATTTATCAGCCGTTTTGCAAAAATCTATACGCCAATCGTGTGCCTTATCGCACTTCTTATAATCGTTGTGCCCCCGCTTTTCTTCGGCGGAGAATGGAAAGAGTGGGCATACAGAGGACTTTCCGCCCTTGTTGTATCCTGCCCCTGCGCAATAGTTATTTCAATTCCGCTCGGATTTTTCGGCGGCCTCGGAAGCTGTTCTAAAAACGGTATTCTCATTAAGGGAAGCAATCATCTTGAAATGCTTTCAAAATTCAATGTTGCCGTATTCGATAAAACGGGAACAATCACAAGCGGCAAGTTTGAATGTGTAAAATGCGAGTGTGTAAACTGCCACTGCACAGATAAGGTTGAACACAGAGAACTATTAGGTCTTATAGCAGCGTGTGAAAGATATTCAACTCATCCCATTGCAAAATCTGTATCTCTTGCATTCGGTCAGTATGCCGATGACTTTGAGATAACAAACGCAAAAAACTTCCCCGGAATGGGCGTTTCTGCTCAGATTGACGGTAAAACTTATTACGCAGGCAACGAAAAGCTTATGCAGAAAGTCGGCGTTGATTTCAAGGAAACAAATATTATAGGCACGGCAATTTATCTCTGCTCAGAAACGGAATTTCTCGGCGATATTGTCTTTGCCGATGTCATTAAGCAGGACAGTAAGGAAGCCGTTTCAAGGCTTTACGATATGGGCGTAAAGAAAACAGTTATGCTCACGGGCGACAAGGCTGAAATCGCAGAAGATATTGCGAAAAAAGCAGGTATCAATGAATATTATTCAAAGCTTTTGCCTGATGAAAAGGTTAAAAAGGTGCAGGAACTTTCACAGGAAGACGGCAATATCGTTCTCTATACGGGCGACGGTATAAACGACGCTCCCGTGCTTGCAACAGCTGATCTTGGCGTTGCAATGGGCACAATAGGCTCCGATGTTGCAATAGAGGCGGCGGATGTTGTTATAATGAGCGACAGTCTTTCAAAAATCCCTGTCGGCAGAAAAATCGCCAAGAAAACTATGACTATCGTTCACGAAAACATTATTTTCAGTATCGGTGTAAAACTCCTTATAATTATAGGCTGTGCTGTCGGAATATTTGATGAAAACGCAATGTGGCTCGCCGTGTTCGGCGATGTGGGCGTGTGCCTGCTTGCCGTTGCAAACTCACTTCGCACCCTCGGCTTTAAGGATAAATTCAAAAAACAATAATCATAATAAAAATACTCCCCGAAACGATTGCTTCGGGGAGTTGTTTTATACCTTTTTATTTTGTTTTTCTATTTGATGAAAGGAGAATTACTGCTCCTGCACTAATAACTGCCGCAGTGATTGCGCCTGCTGTGCCTGCGCCTGTTGCGGGTGATTTTGTTTCATCATTTTTGTTGTTTGTGTTCTGTGAATTTGAGCCGTTCTGAGTTTTATCAGTATCGTTTTTGTTATCGTCCGTTGTAGTTTCCTCTTTGTCGGGATTGTTTACGGTATCATCCTCTGCTACGGTAAGATAAATCTCAAGACCGAAAAGTGCGTCCTTAGTTGCGCCGAGGCTTTCAAAGTCTGAGCCGAAACCGCCTGTTTCTGCATTGTAGAATTTTGAGATAAGCAAATCGTATGTTTCATTTGCCTTTTCGGTTTTGTCTGCCGCTGAGTATGCCGCAAGCGCAAGACCTGTTGAGTTAGCGTTTGCGCCGTAGTTTACATAACCGTCCTCGGTATAATATGTTTCAAGAATCTTTATAGCGTCCTCAATATATTCGCTGTAATTATCATAATCCTGAGCAAGGGAAACGATAAACATTCCAAGGTCGTCTGCAGAAGTTTGATCCCATCCTGACCAGAAAAATACGCCTTTGCCCATTGTGTAATAGCTTGCAAGTGCCTCGCAAAGCTCTGCCGCCTTTTCGCCCAGAGAATGGTCAAATGCCGCTTTAATAGCGTAGTAATAGTAATAAGGGCTTACGCCTTCTTTAGCGTCTGCATTTTTGAGAAGTTCAACAAAGTTTTTGCCGCCGATGTTTTCTGCGTCAACACCTGTTGCGTCTGCAATACAGATTATAAGACCATATGAGCCTGCGTTTGCAAATTCGCCGCTTTCAACTTTTTCAAGCACTTCGTTGAAATACTTGTCGGTATATTTGCTTACATCAATACCGCTTTTAGCCACAAGATAAAGATTTGCAGAATCGTATGCGCTGTAACCTTTTTCGGCATAATTAGAATGAATGTAAGCCGCCGAAGCGTTTACTTTCTCTGTCACATCAGTTTTTGTTGCGCCGAATACCGTTATTGATGCGCTGATAACGAGTATTGCACATAAAAGCGCTGCCGTGATTTTTTTCATAACAATAACCTCACCGTTATATTTTTTAGTGCCTCAAACGGATATCCTGACTTGCACCTGCCTACTCTCCGCCTTCCCCTTTCGAGTGGCTTTGGATTTCGTGTTGCTTACAGTAGAGTGAGCTGCTGCGGCTTTTCACCGCATTCCCCGTGCAGACACGGCTGTCTGCTCGGCACGCAGAAATTATAACCCGATATTTAACTGTTGTCAAATAAAATATAATATGTTATTATTCAGGTTATGGAAAAGAAGAAAATTATTATAATACTTGTCTGCATTCTTGCGGTTTTGGTAGGCACTCTTATATTTACGGTGCCAAAAGATAAAGCGCAGGATGAAACAAATGCTTCAGACTCGTCTTATTCTCAGGAAGATGAAAACTCAGAAAAATCCTCTCAAAACAGCGAGGGGAATACTGTAAAAGCAGAAAACGAAATATCCGAAACAGGCGAAAATTCCGCAGACGGCGAAAGCGTTACCCAAAAGAATAACGCTCAAAGCGGCAGCTCGTCAGGCTCAAAAACAAATAATACCCAGAGCGCACAAAATTCGGGCAGTGATGATAATAAAACACCCGAAAAAACAACTCAAAAACAGCCTGAGAAAACAACGGCAAAGGAAACTGAAAAGCAAAATATAACCGTCTCAATTTCAATAACCTGCAAAAACGCTGTTGATTACGGCGCCGATGTTCCGCAGAGCGGCTATTTTCTCAAAAGTTCAAGTTTTACCGTGAAAAACGGCTCAACTGTTTTTGATGTTCTCAGCAAAGCGTGCAGTGAAAACTCAATTTCGCTTTCTTACAGTTCACCGTCATATATCACAGGTATAGGCGGACTTAATGAAAAGGACTGCGGCAGAACAAGCGGCTGGATGTACCGTGTAAACGGCTCGGCACCGCCAAAAAGCGTAAATAAATATGTGCTCAGCGACGGCGATACTATTGAATGGTATTATGTAACTTCACCGAGCGATAATTAAATTTAATATAAAAGCAAAAAATAAGCACCTGACAAAAGTCGGGTGCTTTGTTATTTATGAGTTACGCTGTGATTTCTGAAAGAGATGCGTAAACACTGCTTGTATCTGTTGTTGTGTTATCAACATACCAAGTTCTGCCTACTTTTACAACATTTACGGAAAGAGTTCCCACAACTGTTCCGTCCTCAAGAGTAGCCTCAACATCTATTGTCTGGGCTTCTGTAATATCGTCTGTTGTAAGCTCATATGTTTTGAGTTTTTCTGAATCCATAGTAGCTTTGTAAGCGTCAAGGTCTTCAACGGGAGTAACCTTTACAACTGAAGTTGTGATTTTGTAATCCTCGCCGTATTTCTCCTGATACAAACCTGTCTGTTTTTCCTGAAGAATTGTTTCGCCGTCCTCTGCGTAAACAACATCTGAGCCTGTTACTGCTGTTGAATATGTTGAAACATTTGACTCAAAAGCGGTGAACATAACCTCGTCTGACATATAGTCATCACCGAAAATAGCTTTTCTTTCCTCAACAAGCTTTGAGAAATAGTTGCTGTAAATAGCATCGTAATCATCCCAGCCGTAAGTCTTGATAAGCTCAATGTAATAGGGATACATTGTATCGGCAAGCTGACCTGAAAGAGTACCGTCATCGTTCTTAGTTGCGTCAGACATATACTTTTCGTTATTGTATCCGTTTTCTTCGATAGCTTTGAAATCATCATCGCTCATTCCTATCTCATACTCGGGATAGATGAGGGGATACATATAGTAGATACGGATGAAGTCGCCGTATTTTTCGCTTTTTGCCGAAAGAGTGTAGTTGTAGCTGTTATAGCCGTCACCCCTCTGGAAAATGGTGTCGGAATAGTTAACAGCAAGCTTTTCGGGGTCGAAAGCAATGTATTTGCTTGCGAAAGTTGAGGTGGTTGCAACTGCGAGAACCGCTACAACAACAACGATTGCGATTATAGCGTATAAACTGTATTTAAAACCTGTTTTCTGTTCTGTCATAAATAAACCCCCTCCTTATTCTGCAATATCTTCAGCTACTGAAACTGTCTGTGCTTCTGCGTTTGCAGCTGCGGCAGCTTCGCGGCGCTCTTTAAGAGCCTGTGTAATCATTTCCTTCTTCTTGCCTACATTATCATAGAAGAAAATCGGAACCATCTGAAGAACAACGAAGATGGCGGGAATGATTGTGTAAATCATAAGCATACGGTTAAGAGCGGTGTCTGTCTGTGCTACATAAGCAACATTCGGGTTGTCTGAAACCTGATATGTTGACCATGTGTAAAGAAGCCAGGGGCCGAGACCCTTTGTAAGAGCAGACGCAACCTTTGAGAAAAGTCCGTAGCCTGCGTAAGCGATACCGTCCTGTCTCTTACCTGTTTTGTATTCGATTTCGTCAACACAGTCTGCAATCATAATATTCGGCGTGGTGTTTGTGTTACCGTGCTGAATACCGCAGAAGAAGTTGATGATAAGGAACGGGATGATAAGAGTATCGTTGAAGCCGATGCTGCTTGATACAAGATAAAGAATTGCAAGTGATGTTGCGCCGTAGGTGCAGAAAAGAATGAATGTCTGCTTTGTTGAGAACTTCTTAAGAACGAAGTTAACAAGAAGAGTACCTACTGCAGTACCGATACCCATCGGAAGAAGAAGACCGAGTTTGAGGTCTTTTGAACCGAGGAGGTAGATAGCTATGTAAAGAGAAACTGTGCCGTAAACGCCGCGTCCGCAACCTGTAAGCTTTGTAAGAGAAACCATAAGGAGGTTTTTGTTTGTGAAAACAACCTTGATTGAATCCTTAATGCTTACTTTTTCCTGTGTGAAAGGAACTCTTTCTCTGTTATTTACAAAGAATACCATTGAGAAGAGGATAAGGCCGAGTGCGCAGACAGCTGTTGAAATAACGAGGTCAAGACCCTGACCCTCTGCATTTTTGAACTGCTGCTGACCCATAACGGCTTTCATTATTGCACCTACAACCGCAATAACAACCATACCGCCTGACTGACCTACCGCTCTCATAAATGATGAGATTGAAATAGCTGTTGAACGCTCGCTCGGATTGGGTGAGCAAAGTGAACCGAAGCAGTTTGCAGGGCTCTCAACAGCGCAGGTAAATGCGATGTAAAGGCTGTAAACGATAAACATCCAGATAATAGCGATTGTCTGAGAGTTTGTGTTGGGTGCAACAAAAACAAAAATTGAAATGATGGCAAGCGGAATTACACCGAAGCCTACCCAAGGCTTAACCTTACCCATTTTTGTTCTTGTTCTGTCAACAAGATAGCCTATTACAAGCTCGCATATAGCGCCCACAAAGCCTGCAACAAGAAAAACGGTTGAAATGGCATTTGACATAGTTGTTGAGTCAAAGCCCTTTCCTTTGAATGCGAAGTCTGCAAAGAATGTTGCGGTATAATCGGGCATCCATCCAGTAAGAAGGGCAATGCCGAAGAGTCCGATACCGTAAGTGATAATCTCTGAGACTGTCTCTTATACACATCTGACGCTGCCGACGATCGCATAAGTGTAGAT
>UQFL01000066.1 GCA_900540305.1 uncultured Oscillospiraceae bacterium
CGAGATCAGCCTCGGTCTCGTGGGCTCGGAGATGTGTATAAGAGACAGGCGCGAATCTGCTCTATTTTATTCTGCACATAAACAACACTTCGAGCTTTCCGAAACCGCTTAAAAAGAAAGAAGAGGAGGAAGCCCTGCAAAGACTGAAGCAGGGTGATAAAGACGCAAGGGCACTGCTTATTGAAAGAAATCTGAGACTTGTTAGTCATATAGTTAAAAAATACTATTCCAAAACAAACGACACCGATGACCTTATCTCAATAGGCACAATTGGACTTATAAAAGCGATAGACAGCTTTAATCCCGATAAATCAATACGCCTTGCAACTTATGCAAGCAGATGTATTGAAAACGAAATCTTGATGCATTTCAGAAATATCAAGAAAAACGCCACAGATGTTTATCTTTCCGACTCGCTTGAAAGCGACAAGGACGGCAACCCCCTAACGCTTCAGGACACAATCAGCGACAACAGGGATATGGCGGAAGACCTTGAGAAAAAAATGCGCTGGGAAAAAGCCGCCGAATATATTGAAAACCTTGAGGACGAAAGAGAAAAAGAAATAATCATTCTTCGCTATGGTCTTGATAACAAAAAGCCTATAACTCAAAGAGAAGTTGCCGATAGGCTTAATATCAGCAGAAGCTATGTTTCAAGAATTGAAAAGAAAACACTTGACGATTTGAGAAAGTTTATTGAAAAAGAAACAGATTTCACAGATGACCCGAAGAAAAAATGAGCAAACAAAAAAATCCCCCGAACACTCGGGGGATTTTAATTTTATATCAGAGTATTTTTTCCATTCCTATTTTCTGAACATGAAGACCGCATTTTTCATAAAATTTTCTTGCGGAATCATTCAGCGCCCATACATTGAGAGTAACATTATAACAGCCTGCATTTTTGGCAAAGTCCAAAACATATTCGTAAAGCTTTTTGCCTATTTTTTGTCCTCTTGCCTTTTCATCAACGCAAAGGTCATCTATGTAAAGTGAGGTAATATCGGTCAGTACATGAGAATTATGTTTTTCAAATATGCAAAACGCATAACCAAGCACATATTCTTTATCGTCTACTGCGACAAATGTTGGTCTTTCATCATCAGCAATCAGCGCAACAAGCTCTTTATCGGTATATTTTCTTCCGCCCTGTCTGAACAAATCGGGTCTCTTATCCGAATGAACTTTATTAACCTGAAACAATAAATCATTAATACGCTCTATATCTTTTTCCTGTGCCCGTCTGATATACATAAAACATTGCCTCCGTCAATTATAAATTAAAAAGGCTCGGACAAGCCGAGCCTAAAATACAATTATTCGGTTTCTGTCCGACTGTTTGATATTATAACAAAGCAGTGATTTTGTCAATAAAATCAATTATCGGAATACTCGTCAACCTTTAATATATCCTTTGCCTTTTCAACCTGTTCAGAAGTAGGAGTAGGACAATCTTTGAGTGAATACTCTATACCGAGTTTTTCCCATTTGAACAGACCAAGAGTGTGATATGGTAAAATCTCTACTCTTTTAACTGTTTTGAGATTTCCAATAAAATCGGCAGTTTTCTTGAGACCGTCCTCATCATCTGTAAGATTTGGAACAAGGACATGGCGTATCCACATAGGAACACCATTGTCAGACAAATACTGAGCCATCTGAAGTATATTGGAATTAGAATGACCTGTAAGACTTTTATGCTTTTCGTCATCAATTTCTTTAAGGTCAAGAATAAACAAATCAGTAACTTCAAGAAGGGCTTTGAATTTTGAAATAAACGGCTCTGCCATTGTAAAGGGCTGACCAGCCGTGTCAATAGCGGTATGAACGCCGTGTTTCTTTGCGATTTTGAAAAACTCTGTAACAAAATCTATTTGAAGCAAAGGCTCGCCGCCGCTTACGGTAATTCCGCCCGATTCAAGATTTTTTCCCCAGTAGTTATGGTACTTCCACGCTCTGTCAAAAAGCTGTTGAGCACTCCACTCTTCACCGCCCATTGCCCATGTTTCAGGGTTATGACAGTATCTGCACCTCATGGCACAGCCTTGGAGAAAAACAACAAAACGGACACCGGGTCCATCCACAGAACCAAAGGTTTCAAGTGAATGGACACGGCCGATTACCGAATTTTCAATTTTATTTGTATCCAAATTACATTGACTCATGGCAGGTACGAGAAATAACATCAAGCTGCTGCTCACGGGTAAGGTCGATGAACTTAACTGCATATCCTGATACACGGATTGTGAAGTTTGCATACTCTTCCTTCTCCGGATGTTCCATTGCATCAAGAAGCTTTTCTTTACCGAACACATTTACATTGAGGTGATGAGCACCCTGGTCAAAGTAACCGTCCATAACCTGAACAAGGTTGTTTGACTGCTCATCTTCGCTGTGTCCGAGAGCATCGGGGTTGATTGTCTGGGTATTTGAAATACCGTCAAGAGCCCAGTGGTAAGGAAGCTTAGCAACTGAGTTAAGAGAAGCAAGAAGTCCGTTCTGCTCTGCACCGTAGCTCGGGTTTGCACCGGGAGAAAGCGGAGCACCTGCGGGACGGCCATCAGGCATAGCGCCTGTTGCTTTACCGTAAACGACATTTGAAGTAATTGTAAGAATTGAAGTTGTAGGCTCAGAGTTACGATATGTGTGATGACGCTTAACCATCTCAAGGAATGTTTTAAGAAGCCATACAGCGATTTCGTCTGCTCTGTCGTCGTCGTTTCCGTATTTCGGGAAATCGCCCTCTGTTTCATAGTCAACAACGATACCTGTTTCGTCACGAACAGTCTTAACCTTAGCGTATTTAATTGCGCTGAGTGAGTCAACAACATGTGAGAAACCTGCGATACCTGTTGCGAATGTACGGCGAACATCAGTATCAATAAGAGCCATTTCAGCTGCTTCATAGTAATACTTATCGTGCATGTACTGAATAAGGTTAAGTACATTTACATAAAGACCAGCAAGCCAATCCATCATAACGAGATACTTCTTAACTACCTCATCATAATCAAGATATTCGCTTGTGATAGGAGCGTAAGCAGGGCCAACCTGATCGCGAGTTTTAACATCAACACCGCCGTTGATAGCGTAAAGAAGACATTTAGCAAGGTTTGCACGAGCACCGAAGAACTGCATTTCCTTACCTGTCTGTGTAGCTGATACGCAGCAGCAGATTGAGTAGTCGTCGCCCCAAACCGGCTTCATAACATCGTCGTTTTCATACTGAATTGAGCTTGTGCGAATTGAGATTTCAGCAGCATACTTCTTGAAAGTCTCAGGAAGAGCGCTTGAATAGAGAACTGTAAGGTTCGGCTCAGGTGAGGGACCCATATTCTCAAGAGTATGAAGGAAACGGAAGTCAGTCTTAGTAACCATTGAACGGCCGTCTACGCCGATACCGCCAACCTCAAGAGTAGCCCATACCGGGTCACCGCTGAAGAGCTGGTTGTATGAGGGAATACGAGCGAATTTAACCATACGGAATTTCATTACCATGTGGTCGATGATTTCCTGAGCTTCGCTCTCTGTAAGAACGCCGTTTTCAAGGTCGCGCTGGAAGTAAATATCAAGGAATGTTGAGATACGGCCAACGCTCATTGCAGCGCCGTTCTGAGTTTTGATAGCTGCAAGATAGCCGAAATAGAGCCACTGAGCAGCTTCTTTAGCGTTTGAAGCAGGAAGAGAAATATCGAAGCCGTAAATCTTAGCCATCTCTTTCATCTGCTTGAGAGCAGTAATCTGCATTGCGATTTCTTCACGAAGACGGATAACATCGTCTGTCATTGTACCGTCGCCGCAGTTATCAAAGTCTTTTTTCTTCTCCTCAATAAGGAAGTCAATACCGTAAAGAGCAACACGGCGGTAGTCACCAACGATTCTGCCGCGGCCGTATGTATCCGGAAGACCTGTGATAATCTTGTTGTGACGAGCCTTTTTCATCTCGGGAGTATAAGCATCAAATACAGCCTGGTTATGAGTTCTGCTGTATTCTGTGAAAATCTTGTGAAGTTCCGGGTTGGGATGATAACCGTAAGTTTCGCAAGACTGCTCAGCCATTTTAATGCCGCCGAAAGGCATAAATGCACGCTTGAGAGGCTTATCTGTCTGAAGACCTACGATCTGCTCTAAGTCCTTTGTTTCCTCGCTGAGGTAACCGGGGCCATAAGATGTAAGTGTTGAAACAATCTCTGTTTCCATATCAAGAACGCCGTTGTTTGCACGCTCTTTTTTCTGCAAATCCTGCAAAATACCCCAAAGCTTATTTGTTGCTTCTGTGGGTCCTGCAAGGAAAGAATCATCGCCGTCATAGGGCTTATAGTTCTTCTGAATGAAGTCTCTTACATTGACTTCTTCTTTCCAAATGCGGCCTTCAAATCCGGCCCACTCTTTGAAATCAACCATTAATATATCCTCCTAAAAAATTTATCGGATTTACCGATTGTTTGTTAAAAAATAAACAATATGCGTTAACATTTGCTAACGCACGCTATGATAACACCTTTATAATAAAATTGCAATAGAAAATCAAAAAATTTTAGAGTTAATTTCTATCAGTTTTACACTCTTATTTTTAGCTGCCACAATCGTCTTTTTTTGATTAACATATATAAAAGTTTTTGAATGTTTTTGACTGATTATCTTCCAAACACATTTCCACCTATGCAATCTACAGCCACAGTAAGCGGAAAACGAGCAAATTCAAGTTCTTTAACCGATTCGCATCCAAGGTCATCATAAGCTATAACTTCACAGCTTTTTATACACTTTGAAGCAAGTGCGCCTGCACCGCCTATTGCACAAAGATAAACCGCTTTATTTTTAATTATCGAGTCGCACACCTCTTTGCTTCGCTCGCCCTTTCCTATCATAGCCACAACGCCGTTGTCAAGCAATGTCGGAGCAAAAACATCCATTCTGCCTGATGTTGTGGGGCCGCAAGAGCCAACTGCAAGACCTTCGGGAGCAGGAGTAGGACCTGCATAATAAATAACCGCGTCTTTCAAATCATACGGAAGCTTTTCTCCGTTTTCAAGTGACGCAACTATTCTCTTGTGAGCAGCGTCACGAGAGGTATAAACTTTTCCGGAAAGTACCACCCTGTCACCTGCTTTAAGAATGGGCGCATACTCACGGAGCTGATTAGTATTTAATTCGTATTCCATTTATAGATTTTCCTTTTCACTGAGCTGATTTTTAAGTTTTTCATTTTCTTCTTCAAGATGCTGGAGAACGGCTATATTT
Source organism: uncultured Oscillospiraceae bacterium (assembly GCA_900540305.1). GTDB lineage: Bacteria > Bacillota > Clostridia > Oscillospirales > Acutalibacteraceae > Eubacterium_R. The sequence goes on from UQFL01000066.1 coordinate 5,245, forward strand.
TGATTTAACTCTCGGTTTGCCTCTTTAAGCTGAAAATCAAGATTTGAATTTATTATTTCAAGCCGCTGACACTCAAAATTAACATCTTCAAGAGCGGCCATAAGCCGTGAAATCTGTTCTTTGAGTATATCAATATCTTTTTCTGCGCTCATCGCCGCCTCCTTTTACTAACAACACAAGGGAGCTGCAAAAGCAGCCCCCTGTCTATTTTATTTATGCGTCAATATCTGTATCTTTTTCAATATAGAACTTGCCGAACCAATTCATTTTAGCTGTTGATGAATCTTCAATTTCCTCAATAGCAGTGCTTGAATCTTCGGAAGCCAATATCTGCTGAGCATTAGCCTTCCAAATAGGTGTTCCGGTATCGCCTACAAAGTACATAATATGATAGCCGTACTCTGTCTGAACAATGCCAACATCGCCTGCTTTGCGTGAAGAATCAAGAGACCATGTTTCAAAGGAATCTACCATCTGACCGGGGATGATGTTTTCATAAAGTCCGCCTGTTGAAGCTGAACCTGTGTCTTGTGTATATTCAGAAACGAGAGAAGCAAAATCATCCTCTGTCTTGGAAGTCTTGTTAAATTCGTCTACAATGCTTTCAGCCTTGTCAAGAGCTGCTGCCCACTGCTCGTCAGTAGCACTCATAGCGTCTGTATTCTCAGAATCAGTCTCAGGAGTAACAAGAATATGACGAACATTTACGCTTGACTCCTCAGGAAGAGATGCGGGTTCAAGAACATAAACAACAGTTGTTGAGTACTGATACTTGTCTCCTGCCTTGCGGTCGCTGCTAAAGAGCCAATCAAGACCGGGATATTCAAGAACTTCATCTTCTGAGTGTTCTTCGCCCTCTTCGTGTGTATGCTCCTCAGCAGTAGCTATTGCATAGCCCTTAGCCTGAAGAACTGATTTTGTAGCATAAAGCTTAGTGGAAGCTTCATCCTGAGCGTAATATGATTTATATGCACCGTCTTCTGCATACTCTACGCAAAGGTCTGTGAAGTTAGAGCCGTTGCTCTTAAGCGCATCATAAAAAGCCTTAGCCTCGTCTTCGCTGTTTGCCTCAAAAATTCTAATGCTTACAGCCTGAAGCTCATCTGAATGAGAATCTTTATATGCAGTATAATCTTCATCTGTATATTCTTTTTCAGAAAGGTCTTCTGAAAGTTCTGTCTGATAATTCTGAGCAATGTAAGACTTAGTCATTTCCTCACGGAATACAGACTCGGTAACGCCCTTACCCATTGCCTGAACAAGATAGCCTGAAGTTGTGTAGCCGTAGCCGTTAGCAGTATCTTTATAACCGCTGATTGTTTCTTCAAGTTCGCTCTTCTGCTCATCAGTAATTTCGGGTTCTTCACCGCCGTTAGCCTCAACAGCTTCGTAATAATATGTATAAGTAACTCTTATGCTTTCAAGAGCCTGCTCGTACATATACTCAAGCCATGTAACAACTTCGTCATCATCGTTAGTTGTTGTCTGCTTTGAAAGCGGGCGGTCAAAGTCAACATCGAGATTATTTTCAGCAAGGTCAAGACCATACTGCTCATAAGTGCTCTGAGTTGACATCATATTATTATAAGTCATAGCAAAGTAATAGTTGAATGTTGAAACGGGAACCTTGATTTTTTCGCCGTTGTCAAGTTCAACTGTTGCGGCAGTAAGATGTGTTGTCCACTGAAGAGTTGAGTGAATAAAGCCGTGGCGAACAGCACCTGTGCCTACATAAGCAACGAGAAGTGCAACTATAACTACAGCAGCCACTACTGATTTTATTATTCTTGCCTGTTTTGCGGCAACTCTGCTTTTCTTGCCGTTCAAAGCTGCAAGCTTATCTTTAGCTTTTTCAAGTTTCTTTTCTACTGCAGCCTTTTCTTTTTCGTCAGTCTTTTCAGCAAGTTCGGCTTTAAGTGCCTTTATCTCACTGTCGATTTTTTCTTTCTTTGCAGCGTTTCTTTCAGCTGCCTTTTTTGATTTTTTTGCGAGTCTTTCAGCTTTCTTTGCGCTCTTATCGGACTTATCTGAATCCGAAATAGAGCCTCCGCTGAAAATATCTTCGTTTAAATCTTTTTTTGCCATTTTTTTCATCCTTATCCTAAAAACGAATTATTTATTTATCATTTTACACTATATTACTTGATATTACAAGAAAAATTTCTATGCAATTCGGTAAAAATGTATTAATTGCTTTCAGGTTCTGCTACTGTTACTTCTGAAAAACCTGCTCTTTCTTTCACTTCAAGCTTATCAAGAAGGTCAAGAGATTTTTCAGTGGTAAGATTTGTCTGTGCGTTATACATATATTCAGGGCCGTCAAATACAAAATACATAATATGATAGCCGTATTCACTCTTTACAATTTCAACATCGCCGTATTTTCTTGAATCATCTGTTGCCCAAGATTCAAATTCGGAAACCATCTGTCCAAGCTGAACGCCCATATAACCGCCGCCGTAAAGACCGCTTGAACCTGAAGATGTTGATTCTGTATCATCACTGTACTTCTCTGCAAGCTTTGCAAAAGAAAGCTCCGTTTTGTCAGTCTGGTTATATTCTTCAACAATTTTTTCAGCTTCTTCAAGAGCTGCAGCCCATTCTTCCTCGGAATATTCTTCTTGTGTTGAGGATGATGTTGTATCTGTGCTTTCCTCAGTATTCGCAGTTGATTCGGGAATTACAAGAATATGTCTTACGGAATAAACCTCTGTGTTTTCAAGGAAAGGCTGCTGAGTTTTGAGAAGAATATAAACAACCTCGCTGTTTTCATTCACATAATAATTCGTACTGCCTACAGGGGTGTCCTCGCTGTAAATCCAGTCTGCAATATCTTCACCGAAACTTGTTTCAACATCCGATCTTGACTGAGTCATTTCAAGTGAAGAGCTAAGACCCTCTATTGCCTCTTCCTTAGTTTCAAAATATCCAGCAGTAATAAATCTGTCTATAAGAGTGTCACAAGCTTCCGGAATAAGAGCCTTCATTGACTCAACATCCGTAATCTTTGCCATATATTCTTTTGCCCTGTTAACGCTAGCTTCTTTTGTTGAATCGTCTGTTGTGTCATAATTCATTTCAAGAAGTGCAAATGAGCAGGATTTATATTCAGCCTGATTTTCGTTGAAATATGTCTCAACCTCTTCATCTGTCGGTCTGTCTGTTATCTGTGACTGGAAATAATATGACTGAGCGATATAATACTGCTCAAGGAATGTCCTGAGGGTTTCAAGACCGCAGAAATCACCGTATGTTTCTGCAACATATTCATTAACACTCATACTTGCAGATGAAGCAGCTTCCTTTACAGAATCAAGCTGAGACTCAATATTCTCTTTCTGCGTATCTGTGAGTTCTATACCGTTTTCAACGCCGAGTTCGTAATAGAGAATATTGCTTTTAATTCTGTCTACCGTCTGCTTTTCAAAAAGTTCGAGCCAAGAAACCTTGTTTCCGTCGCTGTCTGTTGTATACTGTGTAGCATAATCAGCAGATGTATCAAGGTCATAATAGCCGTAATTAGCATAGTAGGTATATTCGTAAACAACATTTTCATAATAATAGTTATACATACCTACGGAAATATCAGTATCGCCTACTGTAAGTGCGATATTACCGGGATTCATTTTTTCATCGCTGTTTGGCATTGTATAATAGCGCACGCCGAGAACAACGAGGATTGCAATAACAAGCACACCTATTATTATTGAAAGAATCAAGTTTATTTTTTCTTTCTTTATAACGATGTCTTTTGATTTAACCTGAATTTCAGGCTGTTGAACCTCAGCAGTAGGCTGTACGCTTTCATTTGAAAATTCAAATTCCACACCGCTATCGGAAGAAAGAACATCATTTTCAACTGAGGGCGCACTTGCTTCAAATTCCCAGTTATCGTTATCTTCATATTTATTTTCTTGTAAATTTTCAGCGCTTTCTTTGGAAACAGCATTAGAATCTGCTTGAGAAGTTTTTTCCGAATCCTGTTCAGTTTTAACTTCACTGTTCTCTGCTTCGTCTGAAAGCTTTTTTTCTAAATCTTTTTCGCTCATAGGAACACTCCGTTAATAAATAAAATTCAATTAATTATACACTAACAGTTATATTTTTTCAATATCAAATAGTAAACATAATATTAATACAATATTACCACTGTCTCTTATACACATCTGACGCTGCCGACGATCGCATAAG
>UQFL01000067.1 GCA_900540305.1 uncultured Oscillospiraceae bacterium
TCTACACTTATGCGATCGTCGGCAGCGTCAGATGTGTATAAGAGACAGGTGAAAGGCTCACCGTTTTCATCAAGCATCTTATCTGCGTTGCCGTGGTCAGCTGTTACGAAAAGAACGCCGTCAACTTCCTTAACAGCCTCAGCAAGTGAACCTACGCACGCATCAACAGTTTCAACAGCTTTAACTGCTGCGGGGATAATTCCCGTATGGCCTACCATATCGCAGTTTGCAAAGTTAACGATGATTGCGTCATACTTTCCGCTTCTTACAGCTTCGTTAAGCTTTTCGGAAACTTCGGGAGCGCTCATTTCGGGCATAAGGTCAAATGTTGAAATTTTGGGTGAGTCAACAAGGATTCTGTCCTCGCCCTCATACTGCTTTTCCTCACCGCCGTTAAAGAAGAATGTTACATGAGCATACTTCTGTGTTTCAGCAATTCTGAGCTGCTTTTTGCCGAGTGATGAGATATATTCGCCAAATGTGTTTGTAAGCGCTTCAGGCGGGAATGCAACCTCAACATTGGGCATTGATTCGTCATACTGAGTCATGCAAACATAATTCAGCTTCATAAAGCCGTTCTTTCTCTCAAAGCCTGTGAAATCGGGGTCAACGAACGCTCTTGTAATTTCTCTTGCACGGTCAGGGCGGAAGTTGAAGAAAATAACGCTGTCGCCGTCCTTAACTCTGCCATCTGCTCCGCCGATAACTGTGGGAAGAACAAATTCGTCTGTAAGGTGCTTGCCGTCCTCGTCAATAGTTTCATAAGATTCTTTTACAGCGGCAACGGGGTCGTCTGCCTGAACACCCTCGCCGTAAACCATTGCGGCATAAGCCTTTTCCACTCTGTCCCAAATATTGTCACGGTCCATAGCGTAAAATCTGCCCATTACTGAAGCGATTTTGCCTGCGCCGATTTCAGCGGTTTTAGCCTCAAGCTCTTCAAGATATTCAACAGCAGAAGCAGGCGGAACATCTCTTCCGTCAAGAATAGCGTGGATATATACATTTTCAACTGAGTTTTTCTTTGCAAGCTCAAGAAGTCCGTAAAGGTGCTCTGTATGGCTGTGAACACCGCCGGGAGAAACAAGACCGATAAGGTGAAGAGCACCGTTTTTAGCATTCTCAACTGCCTTTTTGAATACGGGAATTTCGTATGCTTCGCCGTCTTCAAAAGCCTTTGTTATTCTTGTGAGCGGCTGATAAACAACTCTGCCTGCGCCGATATTTGTATGGCCAACCTCGCTGTTGCCCATCTGACCGTTGGGAAGACCAACATCCATACCAGATGCGCCGATATAAGTTGTGGGGCACTCAGCCATAAGCTTATCAAGATTGGGCTTATTTGCCATTGCTATTGCGTTGCCTGTTTCGCAGTCATTTTTTCCGTAACCGTCCATAATACATAATACAACGGGTTTTTTCATAATTATGTCCTCCGTAAACATTTCAAAAGCCCTCTTATGGGAGGGCTTTCGGATAATTATTATTTGCTTGCTGCTTTAACGATGATTGAGAAATCTTCTGCCTTGAGTGATGCGCCGCCGATAAGACCGCCGTCTACATTCTCCTTAGCAAGAAGCTCATCTGCATTCTTAGCGTTCATTGAGCCGCCGTACTGAACAACGAAAGCGTCGGCAGCTTCTTTGCCGTAAAGCTCAGCGATAACGCCGCGGATATATCCGTTAACCTCGTCTGCCTGATCAGCTGTTGCTGTTTTGCCTGTGCCGATTGCCCATACAGGCTCGTAAGCGATAATAACATTTTTAAGCTCGTCCTCAGTAACGCCCTGAAGAGCAACTTTTGTCTGAAGTCCTACAACCTCAAATGTTACGCCCTGCTCTCTTTCAGCGAGAACCTCGCCTACGCAGAGGATTACTTTAAGACCGTTATCAAGAGCAGCACGAACTCTCTTGTTTACTGTTTCATTTGTTTCGCCGAAATACTGACGGCGCTCTGAGTGACCGATAATAACATAGGGAACACCCATTTCCTTGAGCATCTTAGCGGAAACCTCACCTGTGAAAGCGCCGCTCTCAGCCCAGTGGCAGTTTTCTGCGCCAACCATAATCTTTGATCCTTTTGTTGCTTCAAGAGCAGCCTGAAGGTCTACGAAAGGAGCGCAGATAATAACATCGCAGTCTGCGTCAGCAACGAGGGGCTTCATTTCGTTGAGAAGCGCTGTTGTTTCAGCAGGAGTATTGTTCATCTTCCAGTTACCGGCAATTACAGCCTTGCGAAGAGTTTTATTCATAACACATATACCTCTTTTATATATATTCCGCCCCGTGTAAAATTACACGGAGCGTGTTTTCTTGGTTTAATTAGTCTTTATCCATAAGAGCGGCAATACCGGGAAGCTCTTTACCTTCAAGGAATTCAAGAGATGCGCCGCCGCCTGTTGAAATGTGGCTCATTTTGTCGCTGAAGCCAAGCTTTGTTACAGCTGCAACTGAGTCGCCGCCGCCTACGATTGAGATTGCGCCTGATTCTGCAACTGCGTTTGCAACAGCGATTGTGCCTGCTGCAAAGTTATCCCACTCTGAAACGCCCATAGGTCCGTTCCAAATGATTGTGCCTGCGCCTTTGATTGCGTTTGCGAAAAGTTCCTGTGACTTAGGACCGATGTCAAGACCCATCCAGCCGTCAGGGATTTCGTCGCTGTTTACAACCATAGCTTCTGTGTTTTCATCGTATTCCTTACCAACTTTATTATCAACAGGGATAAGGAATTTAACGCCCTTAGCCTCTGCATCTTTCATCATCTTGCCAGCGTTTTCAACCTGCTCCTCTTCAAGGAGAGATGTGCCGATGTGATGGCCGAGAGACTTCATAAATGTGTAAGCCATACCGCCGCCTACGATAAGAGTATCGCACTTATCAAGGAGGTTTGTGATTACGCCGATTTTATCAGAAACCTTTGCGCCGCCGAGAATAGCAACGAGGGGTCTCTTGGGATCTGAAAGAGCGCCGCCCATAAAGGTGATCTCTTTCTGGATAAGATAACCGCAAACTGCGGGAAGATATGAAGCAACGCCTGTTGTTGAGCAGTGAGCTCTGTGAGCTGTGCCGAATGCGTCGTTAACAAAAATATCTGCAAGAGAAGCAAGCTCCTTGGAGAAGTTCTCCTCGTTCTTTGTTTCTTCTTTTCTGTAACGAACATTTTCAAGAAGCATAACATCGCCGTTTTCAAGAGCGGCTGCCATTGCCTTTGCATTTTCGCCTACAACATTTTCATCCTCTGCAAGCTTAACCTCTTTGCCGAGATACTCTGAAAGTCTTGCAGCAACGGGAGCAAGGCTGAATTCGGGCTTGTATTCGCCCTTCGGTCTGCCGAGGTGTGAGCAAAGAATAACCTTTGCGCCGTTTTCAATAAGATACTTGATTGTGGGAAGAGCGGCAACGATTCTCTTGTCGTTTGTGATTTCGCCGTCTTTAAGCGGAACATTGAAGTCGCAGCGAACAAGAACTTTTTTGCCTGTTACTTCAATGTCTTCAATAGTTTTTTTGTTTAATGCGTTCATTTTAATACCTCTCCGTAATACAGAAATTTATTTATTTTTTAACACGGGTATATTATAAAATATATGAAATATAAAATCAATACATATTTTTCCACAGAGATTGAGGTTTAATTCGTCAATTTTTTGTCAATCTCAATCAAAAACACCGTTTTAACCCTCCTGCGCAAATTCGCCAGCCGTGTTTTTCATCATAAATTCCGTTATTTCCTTTTTCGTTCCTTTTGCAAGCCAAGCCTTGATATAAATGGCAGGAAAAGAGCAAAACGGAAGCGCCTTAACTGCGAGATTTTCAAAAAACACACTGCTTTCATATTTCGCTCCGCTCCTTACATTAACGGCAAAAACGGGAATATTCATCTCCTGCGCTCTTTCGCAGAACTTCTTAAAATACACGCTGTCCGTATTCAAAGTGCCTGAATGATACGGGCGCATTATAACGGCTTTTACTCCGTTCAAGTCATATGAAAAAGAATCGCCCGGCACGGCTGTTATGGCAAGCACGCCTGAAACTTGGAAAAAGGATTTTCTTTCACCTCAAAACTGCTTTTAAAGCAGTAAAAATTATCTGCATTTTTGTTCAAGATGATTTTTCCGTTTTCATAAACGGCAACGGGTTTTTCAAAAACATCATAAAGGCTGTCACAGCCCTCAAGGTGGGAAGAAAGCCTTGCGCCGTGCAGAATTTTCGGCGTTTCTCCCCTGTTTTTATAGGCGGCAAAAACTCCTTTTAAATCTGTTTGGAGCAGAAATTCAACCGCCGTTTCAAAATTTATAAAGCCGTTTGTTTCGGGGGCTTGAAGCGGTTTATCGGAGCACACAAAAACAACGCAGGCATTTCTGCCCGAAAGGGCAAAAGAAACAGCGGCGGCTGAATACTGAAGAGTATCGCTTCCGTGGCATACTATAATTTTTTCATCGCCTGCATTTACCCTCTCAATCACTGCTCCGACAAGGGAATTTAGGTGCTTTGCCGAAAGATTTTCACTCAGCACGGTATAAGGATAAAACGGCTGAAATGAAACGCCTTTTTCTTCGTAAGATGAAAAACTGTTAAGAAGGAAACTACCCGACTGCTCTGTTGGAGCAATCACTCCGTTTTTCTCTGCGCTTGCAATCGTTCCGCCTGTAAAAATAACGGATATTTTCATTTTATCACCCCGTTGTTTTGATTATTATATCCCGATTTTCATATAAAAAAGAAAAAAGCCGCTGATGAAAGCGACTTTTTTATGGTGACCCGGACGAGAATCGAACTCGTGTTACCGCCGTGAAAGGGCGGTGTCTTAACCGCTTGACCACCGGGCCGTTGGTGGCTTTAACTGGATTCGAACCAGTGACACTGCGGGTATGAACCGCATGCTCTAGCCAACTGAGCTATAAAGCCATTTATGAGCAACTATATTTCAAGCAAGGTAGATTATATTATATCCTTTGCCGTTTGTCAACACTTTTTTTTAAATCGTAAAAAATAGCACAAATGTTTGACAAGAAAGCGGAGAGATGATATTATGAATTAACAGATATTTTATATACATATTTTATTGTATCCCGTTTTTGCGGTTATTCCGCTAAAACGAATTTTAATTTTAATTCGGTGATATTATGAAAAAATTAAACGAAACTCAAAAAGCCGTTCTTGAATACATAACTGCCGTTATAGGAGAAAGGGGCGTCGCGCCGTCCGTGCGTGAAATAGGCGACGCTGTCGGTCTGCGCTCAACCTCAACCGTGCAGTACAATTTAAATGCGCTTGAAAATGCAGGATATATTGAAAGAGACCCGAATTTAAAGCGCACAATCCGCCTTGCAGGAAGCGGACATAAAACAACCGCCGTTCCTCTTCTCGGAACGGTTACGGCAGGTCTGCCCATTCTTGCGCAGGAGCAGATTGAGGAATATATTCCCGTTGCACTCGGCAGAAGCGGAGAATTTTTTGCGCTTCATGTTCGCGGAAATTCTATGATAAACGCTCATATTGAAGACGGCGACATTATAATTGTTGAAAAAACGCCCGTTGCAAAAAACGGGGATATTGTTGTTGCGCTGATTGGCGAGGAAGCAACCGTAAAAAGATTTTACAAGGAAAAGGGGCACTTCAGACTTCAGCCCGAAAATGATGAATATGAGCCTATCATAACAAACGAACTTATACTTCTCGGCAAAGTGGTTACTTTAATAAGGAACTACTGATAAAGTATTAGGCACAGTTTCTTTTAATTTAGTACTATTGATTATATATATAATCTGTGGTATAATTTTTTATCTGAATTTTCGACAGTATCTGCGTTTTACATTCACGGCAGTACTGCCGGTATGATACGGAGATGTTAATATGAGTGAATGTTCTCACAACTGTTCTGAATGTGCTCAGAACTGCTCAGAAAGAAAAAATCCGCAGAGCTTTCTGAAGCCAATGAACAAGTATTCAAATATTAAAAAAGTTATCGGCGTAATCAGCGGTAAAGGCGGAGTAGGCAAAAGCCTTGTTTCCTGCCTGCTTGCCGCAAAGTGCACAAAGGCAGGGCTTAAAGTAGGCGTGCTTGACGCTGATATTACAGGCCCGTCCGTTCCGAAATCATTCGGCATAACTTCAAGAGCTATGCAGGACAGCGAAAACCTGCTTCCGTATGTAACAGAAAGCGGAGTTAAGGTTATGAGCATCAATATGCTTCTTGAAGATGTCAACTCCCCCGTTGTATGGCGAGGACCAGTTATCAGCGGAGTAGTTGAGCAGTTTTGGACAGATGTTCGCTGGGGCGAGCTTGATTACCTCTTTGTTGATATGCCGCCCGGAACAGGCGATGTTGCGCTGACCGTTTTCCAGAGCCTGCCCGTTGACGGCGTTGTAATTGTTTCAACACCGCAGGACCTTGTTAAAATGATAGTAAACAAGGCAGTTAACATGGCAAATCTTATGGATGTGCCCGTACTTGGACTTGTTGAAAATATGAGCTACTTCACCTGCCCCGACTGCGGCAAGAAATACGAGATTTTCGGCAAATCGCAGATTGACGAAACAGCAAAAGAACTTTCTCTTCCCGTGCTTGCAAAACTCCCCATAAACCCCGAACTCAACAGACTTGTTGACGAAGGCAGAGTTGAAGACGCACAGTGCGAAGAGCTTGACGAATTTGTAGACACACTTAAAGACTGCTGATAACTCAGCATAATATTCAATAATCTATTTCAGTTTGAACTCAAATAAGGAGGCGTAATATGGCTAAAAGAGAAGATTATATTTCGTGGGACGAATATTTTATGGGCGTTGCTCTGCTCTCTGCAATGAGAAGCAAGGACCCAAACACACAGGTGGGCGCCTGCATAGTAAATGATGACAACAGAATCGTGAGCGTTGGTTACAACGGCTTTCCGAGGGGCTGTTCCGATGAGGTTTTCCCGTGGGAGCGCAGCGCAGAAAATCAGAACGACACCAAATATCCGTTTGTATGCCACGCAGAGCTTAACGCCATTCTCAATTCAAACGGAATAGGTATAAAGGGCGCAAGAATTTATGTTGCCCTGTTCCCCTGCAACGAATGCGCAAAGGCGATTATTCAGGCAGGAATTAAAGAAGTTATTTTTATGAGCGATAAATACGCCGATACAGATAACAACAGAGCAAGCAGAAAAATGCTTGAATCGGCAGGAGTTAAACTCGCCCGCTTTAAAAGTGACAAAAAATTAGAAATCAGCTTTAATGCGGAGAATGTTTAACAATGGAAATAGATATTTACGATTTTGACAAAACGCTGATACCTTTTGACAGCGGCTCGCTCTTTTTAGGCTATTGCTTTATTCACTACCCGTGGGCAATTATAAATCTGCCTTTGATTATGATAGGCGGACTTTTAACTCTGCTCAAAATAATCAGCTTTACGCAGTTTAAGAAAATATGCTTTCTTTCCGTGTCGCTCGTTCCGCTCAAAAAGGCGGTAAAGGGCTTTTGGGACAGGCACGAAAAGCAGATTTACCCGTGGTTTTTCGATAGAAAAAGAAAGGGCGTTGTAATCAGCGCATCGCCCGATTTTCTGCTTGAGGAAATAGCAAAGCGTGCAGGCTTTGATTATCTTATCTGCACACGCCACAACAGAAAAACAGGAGCTATCATAGGCGAAAACTGCAGGGGCGAGGAAAAAGTGCGCCGCCTTTATGAAGAGTTTGACAAAGACAGCATTAAAATTATTGATGTTTATTCCGATTCATATAAACACGATAAGTACATATTCTCGCTTGCAAATTCAAACTGCTATCACATTGAAAACGGCGAGCGTGTAAAATTCAGTTACAGCGAAAAATACGGAAAATGAGTTCGGAGAACGATTTTCATGAAGAATAAAAACACAAATAAAATCATTACGGCAGGTCTTGTTATATTACTTGCCGTTCTTTCGATTTTCGGGGTATATTATCACAACAATGTTTATAAACCGAAAATTGACAAGGCGCTCAGCGAAACCGCAAGGGAAGATATAACCCAAAACGGGCCTCAAAAATCTGGCAAAAAAACTTTGGTTGCCCAAACAGATGACGGAAGTATAAAAGTTTATAAGGACGGCGATTTCGTTATTCTTGAGCAAAACGGCAAGGAAACGGAATTTTCTGACTGGGCGGAAAACTTTGGCTTAACTAAAACCGATATATATTATAAGGATACAAACGGCGACGGCTCAAAAGAAATTATAATAAGTGATTACGAGGGCGAGGACGAAGAAACAAAAACTCCGCTTTTCGGAATATACATTCTTTCCTCAACGCAGAAAAACGGCGAAGCAAGTTTGTTTGTAAATTATACAAACAGCAACGACTGGACATCATATTTTAACCAAATCATTTCCTGCCACGCTAATCAGCTTAAAAACTCACCGCAGAGAATTCAGTTTCTTATGGACTATGTGAATGCCGATGTGCCTTACGATGTTCAGACGGGTATTGTTACAGGCGACCACAAGGCGTGGTACAGTTGCGCACCGCAAAAAGAGGACGGTTCTTATTATTCTTTGTACTCAATCCGCCAGTCCGATGTGCTTTTAGAAATTGACGAAAAAACGCAGGATATAAAGGCAACAACAAAAATCTATGCCTCTTTCAAAAACACAACCCAGGAAGTTTATCTCGGCGATACAGTCTGCACTATAATTGTTGATGAAAACAACGAAATGACCATAAAGGAAAAAAGCATTATTTTTAATGTAAATCCCGAAACGCAGGCTACCGACCCGAGGCAGACCGAGAAAACGGCGTGGGAAAACAATTTTAAAAATCCCGCTTCCGTTTCTAAAGGAGACGGCACATTAAACGATTTTGCCTGCGCAGTTACGCTCAGAGAAAACTCATCGTCAACACGAAATTTCTCATCGGCAGACAATGCATATAAAAGCGAAAGCCGGCTTGTTGAAAGCATTTCGGTTACAAACAACAGCATAAAGATAACGGCGGCATCGGGCGTAAGTTTAGCAAAAGAACTTAACAACACAGCGCAGTGCAAAGCGATTATTGACATAGGTGAAAACAGATACAACGCCGCACAAAGCGTTGCCGTTTCAACTGAAAATTCAAAATCGGTACTCACCATTACGCTTGATAAAAGCTATTCCGTATCAGAACTTGAAAATCTTGTAATTGTTCTCGGCAATTCCGATGTGCAATTATAAATCAAAAACTCCTTAGCATAATATCTGTCTCTTATACACATCTCCGAGCCCACGAGACCGAGGCTGATCTCG
>UQFL01000068.1 GCA_900540305.1 uncultured Oscillospiraceae bacterium
CTTTTAATATGTTGACTTTATAAAGTATTGTATGTATCATAACATTGTAACTGTATTAATACGATTATGACAGTTGCGCCGTAAATTTAATATTAGAACTTGATAACAAATTGTGTTATGGTATATTTGGTACTTGAATATGAGTAATGAAATTGATTTTGATGTTTTCAACAGAACGAGGGATAACTCCCTGCCTGAAGTGGAAAACGAAAGAAAAGCAGTAAGAAAAAATGATAAGCGTAAAAAGAAAAAGGCAGGTTTAATAGTAAAAATCTGTCTTGCTGTTTTTGCTGTTTTAATATTAGCCACTGCCGCAGCATATTTTATTTCACCCTATCATAATCCTGAAAGAGTGGTAAGCAGATTTGTAAACAGTGTTAATGAAGCAAACTGGAAAGGCGTTTACAAAAGTATAGTGGCAAATGATTCGCCTTTTGTAGATGAAAATGATTTTATAAGTTATTGCAATGAAAATCCAACGGCTGTTTCACTTACCCAGTCGCACATTGTGGATTTTGAAATTGTTAAGGATAAATCTGAAAGTAATAATTATTATTACAGCGTAAACTATGTTGATGAAAACGGTGCAAGCGGCGTGCTTTATGTAACTGTGGAAAAAGTTAAAGAACGCTTTTGGATTTTTGACAGATATGAAGTGGTACCGGATTTTGACTGTATAACATCCGTATCCGTCTATGTCCCTCAAAATTCTTCTGTTTATATTGACGATTATTTAATAAGCAAAAAGGAAAAGATTTCCGCTTACGATTCTGTATATGACTGCGAGTATTCTTATGACAAATTTACTGCTGATTATGTTTTAGTTGGCAGTCATGAGGTTTCAGTAACTAATCCTCAATGTACTGAATCAACTCAAAGTATAGATACAAATGAAAATACTCAGTATTTTATAAATATGCCTGTAAGTGAAGACTGCTATAACAGTCTTTGCGACAAATCTGTGGTCTATATTTCCCAGTTTTATTCGGGAGTTATTAATGACAGTATAGATGTTTCGTCTTTTCCGCTTTCACAGAATTTTTCTCAAGATAGATTTGACGGTGTAGTCAATTCAATTTCCGAAGAGCTTTATAAAGATTTAAAAGACTATAATATTACATCAATGAATGTTACCGAGTGTAGAATTAATACTCCGTATGACAGCACAAAAGATATAATCGGCTGTTCTGAAATGCCCATAATAGAGGTAAGAATGGAGTTTGATTATGATTATACCAGCCAGTCGATTAAAGATGACGGTTCAGAATTAACAGAAGATAAAAACGACACCGGTCAGTTTAATATTTTTTACACTTATGAAAACGGAGAATGGAAAATTATTGATGTATCACATACCGCATGGTTTTAAAAGGTGATTATAATGAAAAAGAAAATTAATAAATTTTTGCCTGCGATTATAGTAGCGGCAGTTTTGCTCGTTTCGCTTTTGATTACGCAGATATATGCTGTATCGGTTAAAATCAGTCTTGAAAATCTGCGCAGTCAAAGCCCTGCAGATGAATATTCCCAGTTAACGGAAGATACATCACTTGGCAGTCAGCCGTCTTTGCTTTCGCTTTCTATTGCAAAGCTTGATAAGGGGCAGTCAATTAAAGTTGTCTCAAAAGGGGAAAATTGGAGCGAGGTTGTAGTATTCTTTAAAGATGAAGTTAAAAAAGGATATATTAAGACGAGTCTTATAGGCGACAGTACTAATGAAACAATTTATGCCCAGTCCATTTCATTTGAAAAAAATGGGATTAAGGCTTTTGTAGGTGAAACGGTAGACCTCAGCCCTAAAATCACTCCATCATATTCAAATGAAAATATAAAATGGGCAAGCGATAACTCAAAAGTTGCCAAGGTTGAAGACGGCAAAGTTACGCTTTTGGCACAGGGAGAAACATATATCACGGCAACAACTGAGAAATGCTCAAATAAAATAAAAGTTACCGTAACAGAGAATCCCTCAAAATTTGCATTTAAAATAAATGAAATTACCGTAAATGACGGCGAAAAATTCAGCCTTGACAGATATCTTGAAACGGATTCTGCAAAAGGTCATAATGTTAAGTGGTCGTCAACAGACAGCACCGTTCTGAATGTTAACGGTTCTGATTTATCGGCGGATTCAGAGGGCAGTGCTGTAATTACAGCAACATCAGGCGATAAGCGTGCCCGTTGCAGAGTTAAGGTGAGAAACAAGAATAAAAACGCCGAAAAACCTCTTGAAATGAAGAACATTTACGGAAATAGCAAAAATGTTCATCCCTCAGTAGTAAGTTTTGATGAAGAGTGGAACGGTTACCGTTACTGGGCAGCTGTTACCCCGTATGAAAAATGCGATGATATTTATGAAAATCCGCATATTTACGCAAGCAACGACCTTCAAAATTGGGAAACGCCAAAGGGCTTTACAAATCCTTTAGAGCCTGTTCCCGAAAATTATGCTTTTCACGATACTTATAATTCTGATACGGAACTTGTTTATAATACGGATACCAATAAGCTTGAATGTTGGTGGCGTTATTACAGCAAATCTCAAAGAAAAGTTGTAATTTACCGCAAAACCACTTCTGACGGCGTTCATTGGGGTGCTAAAGAGGCGATGTTTACAGCAGATATTAAAAAGCTTGATTTGCTCAGTCCCGCTCTTGTGTATGAGGACGGTCTTTATAAAATGTGGACAATAAATCCCAATAAAGACTTTGATATTGAATATAGGGAGAGTAAAGACGGTAAAACATGGTCGAACAGCAGAAAGATTAAACTTGAATATGAAAACCCGAAACTGAGCAGCTGGCATCTTGATGTTATCCGTACCCCTAAAGGCTATGAAATGGCTGTTTCCGCATTCAAAACAGGAACAGGCAACAGGCTTGTAATGAATCTTTATTATGCTTTTTCGGCAGACAATGAAACATATACAAAAGGCAGGCTGTTGCTTACTCCCTCAAGAGGGGAAAACAAGTGGGACAGCAGAGGTATTTACCGTTCAAGTCTTTTGTACGCGAACCAAAAGTATTATCTGTTTTACAGTGGTATAGATGATGACTCCAATCCCATGGGCGTGGGTCTTATATCCGGAAACAATGTTTTTCATATGCAGTAAATTAAAAAGCCTGTCACACCAAATAGGTGCGGCAGGCTTTCGCTGTGTCTAATCGTATTAAGTATGTATATCAGAAATTTTATTCTGTTATGAATTTTGTAATATCGTCAACTGTTTTTCTCTTGGGCCTTTCAGGGTCAAAATCGCTGTAACCAACGCTGATAACGCTTACGGGGGCTTCGTTTTCGGGAATATCAAGTGACTGACGAAGCTTTTCGGCGTCTCTTATACCCATTACAAGAGTTGAAAGTCCAAGTTCTGTTGCCTTTAAAATAAGGCTCATATTATGCATTCCGCAGTCATAACATCCCCAGCCGTTTCCGAGTTCATTTGTTGGGGAGCCGTCTCTCTCATATCCTGCTCTGTTGAGAACTATTGTTGAAACGATTAAAACGGGTGCGTTTTCTGTATTCTTTCTGTTGAATTCGGGAAGAGCGTCATATACCTTTTTAAGCCCGTTTCCCGTTGCTACATAATATCTTGTAACCTGTGAATTTTTCCAAGACGGTGAAAGAATAGCCGCCTCAATGATTTCTCTTATTTTTTCACTCTCCACTTCTTTTGGAAGATAGTGGCGGGTGCTTTTTCTTTTTTCAAGCGCCTGTTGAAGTTCCATAATATTTCCTCCGTAAATTTATTATCATATAAATTTTATCATACGATTATATTTTTTACAACGGTTTATGATAATTTTAGTCAGCTGTGTTATAAAAGCATTGCAATTAAAGACTTTAACAGTTATTATTTATTTATAAATAAATTGCTTAAATACTATTGGTGATATTATGAAAGATTTTCTCCCTGTTAATGTGCAGGACTGTAAAAACAGAGGATGGAACGAAGTTGATTTCGTCTATGTTACGGGCGACGCTTATGTTGACCATCCCTCTTTCGGTGTTGCAATTATATCAAGAGTGCTTGAGGCAGAGGGCTTCAAGGTGGCGATTTTGAGTCAGCCCAACTGGAAAAAAGATGATGATTTCAAACGCTTCGGCACGCCGAGACTCGGCTTTCTTGTTACATCGGGAAATATAGATTCAATGGTGGCGCATTATACCGCCGCAAAAAAAATACGCAGTAATGACGCATATACAGCAGGCGGAAAAGCAGGTAAAAGACCCGACAGAGCTGTTGCCGTATATTCAAATATCATAAGAAGGCTTTATCCCGATTCTCCCATAATTATCGGAGGACTTGAGGCATCGCTTCGCCGTTTTGCTCATTATGATTATTGGGATGATGAAATAAAACCTTCTGTTTTGATAGAATCCAAGGCTGATTTGCTCATATACGGTATGGGCGAAAAGCAGATTGCAGAGATTGCCCACCGACTTGATAAAGGCGAAAAAGTCAGCGAACTTACGGATATAAAAGGTACTTGTTATACAGTTGATGTAGTAAATACTCCGTATAACACGGCGGAAGTGCCGTCATTTGAAAACTGTATAAATTCCAAAAAAGAGTATGCAAAATCAGTTCGTATAGAGCAGGACGAGCAGGACCATATACGAGGCAGAGCCGTTCGTCAGCGCCACGGAAAGCTTATGCTTGTGCAAAATGAGCCTATGCCGCCGCTCACAACCGAGGAACTTGACAGGGTATATGAGCTTCCTTATATGAGAACATATCATCCTCAGTATGAGGAGCAAGGCGGAGTTCCCGGTATTCAGGAGGTTGAATTTTCAATCACTCATAACAGGGGCTGTTACGGCGCTTGTAATTTCTGCTCCATTCAGTTTCATCAGGGAAGATATGTAACTTCACGAAGCAAAGAAAGCATTGTAAAAGAAGCAAAGCTGTTGACAACGCTTGATAATTTCAAGGGCTATATTCACGATGTTGGCGGTCCCACAGCTAATTTCCGCCGTCCGTCCTGTGATTTTCAGTTAACTCACGGACTGTGCAAGGGTAAAAAATGCCTTGCGCCTAAGCCTTGTCCGAATCTCATTGCAGACCATACGGAATATCTCGATATTCTTCGCACTCTGCGCTCGCTTGATAAGATTAAAAAAGTATTTATCAGAAGCGGTATAAGATATGATTATCTTTTGCAGGACAAGGACGATACTTTTTTTAGAGAACTTGTAAAATACCATGTTTCAGGTCAGCTTAAAGTTGCGCCCGAGCATTGCAGTGCGGCTGTTCTTGATAAAATGGGCAAACCGCATATCGAGGCTTATATTGATTTTTCAAGGCGATATTTTTCATATACAAACGAAGCGCATAAAGAGCAGTATCTTGTGCCTTATCTTATGTCCAGCCACCCAGGCTCAACGCTTGATGACGCAATAGAGCTTGCGTGCTTTTTAAAGAAAAACAATATCCGCCCCGAACAGGTGCAGGATTTTTACCCCACACCGGGCACTATTTCAACCTGTATGTTCTATACGGAGCTTGACCCGTATACAATGGAAAAGGTGTATGTTGCGAAAACTCCTCACGATAAGGCTATGCAGAGAGCGCTTTTGCAGTATTATAATCCCGATAAACGCAGACTTTGCGAGGAAGCATTAAGACGCGCTCACAGAACAGACCTTATAGGAAACGGCAAAAATTGTCTTATACCAGGAGCAGAACAGCGAGGCCGCAAACCATATGGCAAAAACTCAAATTCAAAGCAAAACTATTCGGCAAAATCGTCCAAAAATAAAAGAAGAGGAAGATGAGGAGAGAGCTATGCTTAAAAAATCTTTGATTGCCAAAACAGACCCGAAAGCAAATGATAAACAGATTGCAGTTATAGGCGATGTGCGTATAACTTACATTACCTCACGCCTTATCCGTGTTGAAAGTTTCGGCAGTTTTACAGACCTTGCAAGTAAAACCGTTTGGAACAGAAATTTCCCGTGTGATGGGTTTAAGGCTGAAAAAAAGGGTAAGTCAATTACCGTTGAAACTAAGGACGCAGTTTTTATCATTGAAAACGGCGTGCCTTACAGCGTTTGTTTTAAAGACAGCGGCAGAATAGAGATTTTCTCCCGTCAAAAGAATTTTAAGGGAACACGCAGAACTCTTGATATGACTTATGGCAAAGTGCCGCTTGATAACGGACTTATCACCGAAAGCGGAGCGTTTTTGCTTGATGACAGTCATACTATGCTCATAGACGAGCAAGGGCATTTTGTTAAAAGACAGGGCAAAGGAAGAGATTATTATGCCTTTGCTTATGGTAAAAATTACAGAGATACCATTAGAGCATTTTATATGATAAGCGGCGAAGTGCCGTTGATTCCCCGTTTTGCACTCGGCGTATGGTGGAGCAGGTATCATGCCTATACGCAGGATGAATATTTGAATTTAATGCGCCGTTTTAAAGAAGATGATGTGCCGATTACCGTAGCTACGGTTGATATGGATTGGCACTGGGTTAAAGATATTAATGAAAAGTTCGGCGTTAAATACGGTGGATGGACTGGGTATTCTTGGAATACGGAGTTGTTCCCCGATTACAAAGCTTTTTTGAAAGAGCTTAAAGATGATAATCTTCATGTAACTCTTAATCTTCACCCGGCAGACGGAGTTCATTCTTATGAAGATATGTATAAGGAAATGGCAAACGCAGTTGGAATAAACCCTGATTCGGGTAAAACTGTGCCGTTTCAGTGTTCTAACGATGATTTTTGGAACGCTTATTTTGATATTCTCCATAAGCCGTATGAAAAGGACGGCGTAGATTTTTGGTGGATAGACTGGCAACAGGGTAAAAAGAGCGATGTTGACGGGCTTGACCCACTTGAAGCGCTCAACCACTATCATTTTCTTGACAATGCAGAAAACGGAGATTTGCCGCTCATTTTATCAAGATATGCAGGGCTCGGCTCTCACCGCTATCCTCTCGGCTTTTCAGGCGACACGGCAATAAACTGGAAAGTACTTGATTTTCAGCCGTATTTTACGGTTAATGCGGCGAATGCCGCCTATACTTGGTGGAGCCACGATATCGGCGGACATCATCAGGGCTTTCGTGATGACGATTTATATATGCGCTGGATCGAATTCGGCGTATTTTCACCCGTTTTCAGACTTCATTCAACCGCCAAAGAATTTCTCGGCAAGGAGCCGTGGAAATACAGGGCGGATATATGCCTGTTTACAAAAGAGTGGCTCAGATTCCGCCACCGCCTGATTCCGTATATTTATACTATGAATTACCGCACACATAAAGACGGTATTGCGCTTTGCGAACCTATGTACTACTCTTATGCGGATAAAAAAGAGGCATATAATGTGCCAAATCAGTATATGTTCGGCAGTGAACTTATGGTCTGCCCGATTACAACTCCGCAGGTTAAGAAGCTGAATATGGGCAAAGTAAAAGCGTGGATACCCGAGGGAAGATGGACGGATATTGCCACTAATCAGGTATATGAGGGTGAGCAGACAGTAACACTTTTCAGAGATATAAATACAATCCCGATTTTAGCGAAAGAGGGAGCAATTATTCCGCTTGCCGATTGTGATTCAAATAAAACCGAAAATCCTGATAACTTAACCGTGCTTGCTTATTCAGGAAATAGCTCATTCGTTATGATTGAGGATAACGGCAAAACTGATTTTGATTCCCATAACGCCAAGACTAAATTTGAGATTGCTTATGACGGTGATAGTATAACATTTACCGTAAATGCGGTTGAGGGTGATTTGTCAGTTATCCCCGAAAAGAAAAATTACAGAATACTTGTAAGGGATATAACAGTTGATTCTAAACCGCTTGTAATTGAATTTAAAAATGCCGATATACACGAAAAACATACGGCAACAATAAATAATGCAAAGCGTGTTTCAAAGGAAAACGCTAAAGACGCCGTTATAAACATTTTCTCCCGCTGGCAGCAGACGACGGCGAAAAAAGACGCCTGCTATAAGCGCTTTGAGGGCGCAGACACTCAGGAGAAAATTGAAAACGCGCTTAGAAAATCTATTTTGCCAAAATGCATTAAAGAGGCAATAAAGGAAAATCTCTCTCAGGCGTAAATGAAAGCTGGTATTTAATGAGTTTAACAAAAACTAAATTTCAAAAGCTGTTTTTCGCAGTTGTATTTCTTTTGTCCTGCTTTACAATGAATTCCGATAACCTCGGCGGTTATATGCAAAACAAATCAACCGTTTTCATTTTTGTAAGGTATATACTGATAATCGTTTTTGTCTGCATTGCGGCTTATATTAACAAAAACAATTCGTCATTTGTATCAAAATTCGCCCCTGTTGCAGTATGTGTAGCAACAGCGGCGTGCGTGTTTGATTACTATGTTACCAAGTTCAGCGGAAGTCAGTTCTTGTATACAGTATGGTGGATAGCGTCCGTCTTTATTGCTCAGGCGGCGTTGTTTACTGTATTTACTGCCGTAAAAATCAGCGATTATAAACGGTTTTACAGAAATTTTTGGCTCGGGTTTATTCCCATGTATATCTTTATTCTGTTTCTGTGCTTTGCAAGAGAGCCGTTTTCAGTTGAGAGAACTGTAAATATAATTCCTTTTCAGGGCACTTTCTTAATGCTCAAGGCGTTTATCAAAAATCCTCAGGTGTCATTTGAAGCTCCGCTCATTTTCTTCGGAAATCTTGTTATATTTATTCCGCTGCCCTTTGTGATTAAAAGAATTCTTGAAAAAGCGTCAGCATTTTTGATCGGTGTTATAGGATTTGTTGCTCCCATACTGATTGAGAGTTATCAATATCTTTTTTATTGCGGAGACGCTGATGTTGACGATTTGATATTAAATTGGGCAGGCTTTGCCGTAGGATTTGTGCTTTATAGTATTTTAATGAATAAAAAGCTGTCTCTTATACACATCTGACGCTGCCGACGATCGCATAAGT
>UQFL01000069.1 GCA_900540305.1 uncultured Oscillospiraceae bacterium
CGAGATCAGCCTCGGTCTCGTGGGCTCGGAGATGTGTATAAGAGACAGTTTTTATATTCTGTTATTATAAATGAAAATGTTAAATCAAGAGAAGAAATTCTGTCAAGCCGCTTTTTATTTTCTTCGCTCGTTCTATAATAATAAGGAGTCATTGAAAATAATGTTTTAATATCTTCACAGCAAATTTCTGATTTTTGTTTTATTATATTCTTTGAAACGATTTCAAGTTCCTTGCACTCGGGCACTTTTTCATCATTATAATAAGGATTATCATAAACAATGGCTTTCATTTCATAAAGGTGCTCTTTTGCAGGCACAACAGAATAAAGTCTGCCGTTTGTTTTTAAAATTCTTGAAAATTCTTTTGAATTAAAAGGCGCAAAAAGATGAATTGCCGTGTCAACACTTTCGCTTTTAACGGGAATGTTGCTGAGGTTTGCAACAAAATATTTTCCGCCTTTATTTCTCTTAGCCGCAAGGCGCACCATTTCCTTGCTTATGTCAAAACCGTAAAGTTCGCCGTCATATTTGTCATAGTATCCCTCACCACAGCAAATATCAAGCACCGTGCCCGTAAGCATTTTTGCAATTTCTTCTTTTAAAAAAGAATAATAATCTTTTTCAAGAAACGCCCGCCTTGCTCTTGCAGATTCCTTGCTGTCACCTCGTTTGTCTCCGCTTTTACTTCCTGTCAGCAGATTGACATATCCCTCTTTGGCAAAATCAAAAATGTGGTTGTTTTGGCATCTAAGGCAATTATCTTCTTTGTGCATTTCACCGCCGCAAACGGGGCAGATAAGTATGCTCATATCTCTTTCTTCACTGTGCCGTTTTCAGCCGTTTCGTATTCGGGCATATCAACTATTATTGCGGAATGGTGAACGGCAGGCAAAAAAGTTTCAATTATATCTTTTGTTTTGAATTTAAGGCTTGATGTGTTAACACATGGGTGACAGCCGAAATATTCGCCTTCAATTACGGGCTTGTCAATAAGAAGCTGAACTCTGTTTTCTGTATCGTTCATAAGACCCATAACTGAAACTGCACCCGGCTTTATGTCAAGAAATTCTTCCATAAACTCCTCGCCGGCGAAAGACAGTCTTGAACAGCCGATTTGCTTTGTTATATCTTTTGTTTTAAAAGGCTTGTCCCCGGGCATCATTAAAAGATAAAAATCTGTTTTTTGCCTGTTGCATAAAAATAAATTTTTGCAAATAAGCGTTCCGAGTACGGCGTCTATTTTATTACAGTCCTCCATAGTGTTTGCGTGGCCGTGGTCTGTTCTCTCGTATTCTATGCCGAGTGAGTCAAGAAAATCATAAACTCTGATTTCTCTTTCCTCTCTGCCGCTTGTGTCTGTCGGTCTGCCTTTGAAAAGCTCCATTTGTTGTTCTCCTTTGCATATAAAACGGCAGCGCACTGCGCCGCCGCTTAGAATCAGTACATATAGTTAGTTGAAAAAATAAGATTGCCGTTTTGGTAGTATGTTCTCGGTACTCTTCTCGCAATTCGACACGGAAGTTCATAATTGAAAGAGTATGCCGCTTCGGAAACTTCTTCCATTGAAAGCTCGTTTTCACCGCTTTTGCCCACAAGCACAACCGTGTCGCCCTCTTTGGCTTCAATTCCCGTAATATCAACCATAAACTGGTCCATACACACTCTTCCCGTAATCGGTGCAAACTGCCCGTTTATGAGTACTTTTCCCTTGTTTGAAAGACAGCGTGGATATCCGTCCGCATATCCTACAGGAATTGTGGCGATTTTCTTTTCGCCGACAACCGTGTAAGTGCCGCCGTATGAAATCTCTCTGCCGTTTTCAAGCGTTTTAATGTGGGAAATATGTGTTTTCCACTGCATAACAGGTCTTATGTCAAGCAGACTTTTGTCCACCTCATCGGACGGGTAAAGACCGTATGTTATAATTCCCATTCGGCACATATCAAAGTATTCGTCAAAGTTCATAATGCCAGCTGAGTTATTTATGTGCTTAATCGGAATATAAATATTTCTTTCTTCAAGATATGATATAAATTTCTTGAATTGTTCTCTTTGATTTATAGTTTTTGAAAGGTCTTTTTCGTCCGCTGTTGCAAAGTGGGAAAAAAGCCCCTCTGCAAAAATGTTAGGAAGTTCCGTAATCTTTTTGCATATGTCGGCGCTTTCTTCGTTAACCTGAAAGCCTATTCGGCTCATTCCCGTGTCAACGCAGAAATGAAATTTTACCGTTTTGTTTTGCTTTACCGCTTCATCAGACAGCGCTTTTGCCGCGTCAAAGCTGTAAATAGGTATTCTTATATCATTTTCAACAACCTGGTCAAAATTGTAATGCGCAACTGTTCCTAAAATGAGCAGGGGAGTTTTTATGCCTGCTTTTTTCAATTCAATAGCTTCTTCAATGCACGCTACGCCGAAAAAATCGCATTTATCATCAAGATGTTTTGCAAATGCAACAGCGCCGTGACCATAAGCGTCAGCTTTAATTACGCATAAAAGCTTAACGCTGTCGGGAAGTTTTTTTCTTGTGTTGTCAAAATTATAATCTAATGCGTCGAGGTCTATTTCCGCCTCTGTTCTGAAAAACATTATTCTATTACCTCTGAAAGTGAAACTGTTTCTATGCCGTTTTCAATAAACGCCTTGTTTAAAAGCTCTACAAATTTTATTGCTTTAGGTCCGTCGCCGTGAACGCATACGGAGTGTGCTTCTATCGGTATATCTTCGCCTGTAAAGGCTTTTACCTTTCTTTCCTTAACCATTCTGATAACTCGGTTTATAGCTTCGTCCTCGTCCTCAATCATTGAGCCCTCAAGGCTTCTTGCCCTAAGACTTCCGTCAGCCTCATATGCTCTGTCTGCAAAAACCTCGCTCGCAAATTTGATTCCCGTTTCTTTAGCCGCTTTAATCATCTCTGAGCCTGAAAGCGCAAGAAGAATAAGGTCTTTGTCAAAATCTGATACCGCTTCTGCAACCGCATAGGCAAGTTCGCCGTCCTTTGCCGCCATGTTGTACATTGCACCGTGTGGTTTGATGTGGCTGAGCTTTATTCCCTGAACGCTTGCAAGTGCTGACAATGCACCAAGTTGATACAGTGTAAAGTCATAAACCTGTTCAGGTGTTACAAACATATTTGTGCGTCCAAAATTATCCTTATCGGGATAACCTGGATGAGCGCCTGCCGAAACTTCGTTTCCTTTGCACAAATTAAGCGTCTTTGTCATAAGACAGCTATCGCCTGCATGAAAACCGCAGGCAATATTTGCGCTTGTAATCTGCGGAATTATTATTTCGTCTGCGCCTGCGCCCTCGCCTAAATCGCAGTTAAGGTCTATTTTATACATTATAAATCACGCTTTCTAATATTTCAAACTTGTGTTTTTAACATCTGTTATAAACATATGCCCCGGTGAGTGGGTTATCGCAATAGGGGGCTTAACATTCATAACAACATTTTGCGGAGTTACGCCGCAGGGCCAGAAAACGGGGATTTCACCCTCGTTTATCGTAACGCTGTCGCCGTAGTCGGGCTTTGAAATATCGTTTATTCCTATGAGTTTCGGGTCGCCTATATGAATAGGAGCGCCGTGCACCCTCGGCATCGCCGCAGTAACATTAACGGCTTTGACAACCTTGTCGTGCGGTATCGGGCGCATAGAAACAACCATATTTCCGCAGAAAATACCTGCTTTTTCTAGTTCAATGTTAGTGTTGAACATCGGAATATTTTTGTTTTCCTCAATATGGCGCACAGGAATATCCGCTTCAAGCAGTTCAGCCTCAAATGAGAATGAACAGCCTATAAGAAAATAAACAAAATCATCATGCCAAATATCTGAAATATCGCAAACTTCTTTTTCAAGAATTCCGTTTCTCCATATTCTGTATTTCGGAAAATCTGTGCAAACGTCTGCGTTGTCAGCCATTTTTATGATTTTCTTGCTGCCTACTTCGCCAACTTCAAGAATAGGGCAGGGTTTAGGATTTCTCATACAGAAAAGAAGAAAGTCAAATGCGTATTCTTTTGGCAAAATGCAAAGGTTTGCCTGTGCGTATCCGCCGCACATACCCGAGGTCTGCCCCGTGATTTCCTGAGACCTGATAAGTTCACGCACCTCTTTCGGCGCCATATCGGAATAATTCATATTTCCTCCGCTGTAATATCAGAATTTAAGTTTTTTTAGTGCTTTTTGCTCCTGCTTTGCTATTTTCTGAGCCTCTTTTACGCTGACCTGAGCAAATTTTATCGTACCGCCCGGCCTTGCCTGAGCAATAAGATGCCTGTCTGCCGAAATAATGGTGGCAATTTTTGCGTAACCGCCCGTTGTCTGCCTGTCAGCGGCAAGGATAATGGGCATACCGTTTTTAGGAACCTGAACGGAGCCGAAAACGATACCGTCAGACACAATGTCCATTGAGCCTTTGCCTTTGAGCGGTTCACCGTCAAGCCTGATACCCATTCTGTCAGCCTGCTGTGTGATTTTATATTCGCAGGAAAAGAAAGTATTTATATCTTCGTCTGTAAACATATAGTCCTGAGGGCCTAATACGGCACGCAGTGTTATGCTGTTTTCGTATGTTTCCTCGGGCAGTTCTCTGCCTGTTGTATCTGTTATAATGGGCGCAAAGGTGTTGATTATATCGCCTGCGGCAAGTTTTCTTCCGTAAAATCCGCCTATCTGTGATTTGAGGTTGGTAGACCTGCTTCCCATA
This sequence comes from uncultured Oscillospiraceae bacterium, assembly GCA_900540305.1. GTDB lineage: Bacteria > Bacillota > Clostridia > Oscillospirales > Acutalibacteraceae > Eubacterium_R. Next base: position 4,711 of record UQFL01000069.1, read on the forward strand.
ACCTCGGGCACATCAAAGCCGCCGCTAACCGCAAGATAACCTCTGACGCCGCTTTTTGCGTAGCTCATTGCAAGTGTGTCGCCCGCATTTACGGCGTATGCCTTGTTTCTTTTAATAGGTGTTCCGTTTATTGCGGCGGAAAAATCTCCGCCAGAAAGCGCAATAACCGTATTTTCTGTAAACTCGGCTGTTATTCCGAGCAGAGTAGTCTCGATAACGGCGCACTCAGGCTCATTTCCCACAAGAATGTTTGCCGTTGACATAGCTTTTGAATCCATTGCGCCGCTTTGAGTAAAGCCGTATTTCATAACGCCGAATCTTCCGCCGTCCTGAATAGTAGAGAGCATACCTGCATTTATAATCTTAATACTCATCGGCTCACCTCCGAGACTTCTGCTGTATAAGAGCCGTTTTCAACCTGTTTCTCAATCTCTGCGAATTTCTCGGGACTTATTCTTACAAAGCGGATATAATCGCCTGCATTGTAAAGAATTGGCTTTTCTCTTTTTGCGTCATAAACCTTGACAGGAGTTTTGCCGATAAGCTGCCATCCGCCGGGAGAAGCAACGGGGTAAATGCCCGTCTGCGCCCCGCCGATACCGACTGAACCGCTCGGAATTTCAACTCTCGGGCTTTCAAGGCGAGGGGTTTCAATTCTTTTGTCTAATCCGCCGAGGTACGCAAAGCCTGGCAGAAAGCCGAGCATATAGATTAGATAATCTGTTCCCGTATGTATTTTTATAATTTCTTCTCTGTAAAGCCCCGTATGGCGCATAACGTTTTCCATATCAGGCGCAAATTCGCCGTCATAGCATACGGGTATTTTGTAAAGCAGGCTTGATGCGCCCGATGACGCACTCATACGCTTTGTTATGCCTTTTAATTTTCGAGTTAATTTTGAATACGAGATTTCGCAAGGGTCGTATATAACCGTAAGAGAAGAAAACGCCGGGATAATATCTTTAACGGCGCTGATTTTTCCGCTTTCAAGCACTTTTGAAAGCGCAGTTACATGGCTGTTCGCCTCTTCACTTATCTCGGTGGAAAAGCATACAGTCAAGGCGCTGTCGCCGCAAGGCAAAAATGAATAATTCATCTTGTAAAAAATCCTTTTTTCAAAGTGTTTTTGAACCAGTCCGTCGTCTTATCCTCAACCTGCGGCGGATATTCAATAAGCGATTTCATAAGCGCCACAAGGGGAAGATTTATATTCTTTCCTATACCGTCAATATATGGTCTCGGTTGACCGTACATATCAAGCATTCCTGCCGCTGCTGCGGCGTCCATTGCCGCCGACTGTTCCTCTGTATCGTGGAACAGCTCGGGCTTTTTAAGAAGATATGCCGTTGCCGCCATAAGGGCGTTGCATCCCCAGTCAGATACGGTGGCAGTTATAATATTGTCTGCAACGGTGTCGGCAAGAATACCAAAGCCCGTGCCCGCTTTACAGCCGCCGAGCTCCGCATAAGGAATATATTTTCTGATATGGTCTTCAATAGCCGCCATTCCTATTTCGTTTCCGAGGTCTCCTATCGAAAGATTGTATATTCCCATTTCTCTGCATCTGTTGAACAAAACATCGTATTTTGCTTCAACTCCCGTGGTGTTTACGCCCGTTGCGTTGTGATAGTAGCCGTTTTTGTTTCTGCCGGGGGCTTCTATGCTGATAACGGCGCACGGCTCACCGTGGGACAAGATTTCATCTGTCTGTGCAGGTGCATCTTCAATTTGCTTAGTAAATTCAATAATGCCTACCGTATTTTCTCCTATGTTGTCAATATCGGTAGTTGTATCAAAGTATAAAACATTGCTGATTGCCTTAATCGCTTTAACGCACTGCTCGGGTACGATTAAGATGGGTTTAACGGAAAATGCCTTCATAATGAACTTTGCAAAAAGGCAGGAGGAAATAATTCCGTCCGTCTCCGCTTCGTTCCACGGCAAAAGGACAAAACCTGTGAGAATATACACTTTTTCTCCGGCTTTCATATTTTTGATAAGTCCTTTTGCTCCGTGAGTTGTGAGCGGTTCACCGGTAAAGTTTCTTGCACCCTCGTAAAGAATACGGCATACTCCGTATCCTCTCGGGTCAAGGTTCATAAGCGTGTCAAGGTTACAGCCGACATTGTATTCGGTAAGTTCGTCTTTAGTCATAATATTAGTCCATAGCCTTTCCGTAAAAATCCTTATTTAATTCTAATTAATGTGAGCGGTGAATTAATCGGCACAGCACTGTGCTTCAAAATCTGCAACAAGTGCGTCCTGAATAGTTTTAAGCATCTCGGGCGCTTTTCCGCCTACTGCTTTTCCGTCAACAGTTTTAACGGGTATGCAGAAAGAACCTGTTGAATGAACAATGATTTCATCAGCGTCCATAAGTTCTGAAAGGGTGTATTCACGCTCCTCGGTTTTATAGCCGAGTTTCTCGGCAAATGCGAGAAGTCTGAGCCTTGCCGTACCGGGCAGGATTTTATCGTCAAGCGGATGGGTTATAACACATCCGTCTTTAAATATGGAAACATTTGAGTGAGCGCACTCGGTTACAATATCTCCTCTGTGGAAAATAGCTTCCTGACAGCCTTTGCGGTCAGCCGCAGTAGCTGCAAGGCAGGAGGGGATAAGGTTAAGTGTTTTTGCGTTGCAGTATAAAAATCTCTTATCCTCGTATGTGATAACATCTATTGGTTTATATGTATCTGCAACAGGACACGGAGTAAGAGTTATCCAAAGATTTGCTTTCATATCTTCGCTGTAAATATGTCCGCGAAGTCCGCTGCCTCTCGTAACCTGCATATATACAAACTGGTCGCCGCTGTCAACTTTTAAAACAAGTTCTTTGAGCAGGGCTTCAAGTTCGCTTCTTTCCATAGGCATATTGATGTCAAGAAGCTTTGCACTGCTGTAAAAGCGGTTCAAGTGAGCGTCTAAGTCGAAAATTTTGTGGTTGTGTGAATAAGTGGCGTCATAGATTCCGTCACCAAACCAGCAAACTCTGTCTGTCATCGGAATCTGCATTTTTTCTATAAGGTCGTATTTTCCGTTATAGTAGCCTAAATTTTCCATATTTTTGTACCCCCGAAATTAAAAAAGGGCATAACAGAGCATTTGATTTGCTCCGTTGCCCATCAAATTCATTCTAATACAAATAAAAACAAAAGTAAATATAAAATTTGTTTTAAATTTAGTGTTTGTAAAGATATTTTTACAGATTTATTTCAAGCGAAACAGGGCAGTGGTCTGAGCCGTAAATATCAGTCAAAATGTCGGCACTTTTCAGCTTGTCATCAAGTCTTTTTGATGTTATGAAATAATCAATTCTCCATCCTGCGTTTTTTTCACGGGCTTTAAACATATAGCTCCACCAGCTGTAAATGCCCTCCTTGTCAGGATAAAAATAGCGGAAAGTATCCGTAAATCCGCTTTCGAGCGTTTTGCTCATTTCAGCTCTTTCCTCATCTGAAAATCCTGCGTTTCTTCTGTTTGTTTTAGGGTTTTTAAGATCTATTTCATTGTGCGCAACATTGAGGTCGCCGCAGAAAATAACAGGCTTTTTGCTGTCAAGTTCAAGGATGTAATTTCTGAAAGCCGTCTCCCATTCCATTCTGTAATCAAGGCGTGCAAGCTCTCTTTGAGAATTAGGCACATAAACAGTGCAAAAATAAAAATCTTCAAATTCAAGCGTGATAAGCCTGCCCTCACGGTCATGCTCGCTGATTCCCATTCCAAGCATAACATTAAGCGGCTTTATTTTTGAAAATACAGCCGTGCCTGAGTATCCTTTCTTTTCTGCATAGTTCCAGTAGGCGTAATATCCCTCGGGCGCAAAGTCTATCTGCCCCTCCTGAAGCTTTGTTTCCTGCACGGCAAAAATATCAGCATCCGCCTGCTTGAAAAATGCCTCAAAATCTTTGTTCATACACGCTCTCAGTCCGTTAACATTCCAACTTACAAGTTTCATAATAATTCCTTTCAAAATGTATTTTATAATATGTTTTTAAATTAAATATGCTTTTAAATAATTTTCGCCAACCCCTTGACAATATTTATTTTTATGGTAAAATAAATACCACTACGGGAGCATAGCTCAGCTGGGAGAGCATCTGCCTTACAAGCAGAGGGTCACAGGTT
>UQFL01000070.1 GCA_900540305.1 uncultured Oscillospiraceae bacterium
GCAAAGAAGTAGGTATGAGCGATGAATTCCATACAGTAGCGGCTTGTGCATCACCTACAGGATTAACAGCCAAAGTTGTTTCAGACAATGAAATCTCTGTAACTTGGGATGTGGGTTCAGCACACGGCTATTATCTTGAATGGTCAACAGACCCGACATTTGCAACAAACAAGCAGAGTGCAAATCTTGTAGGCGTTAACAACACAAGTAAAACTATCAAGGTTAACGGCAACGCAGATAAATATTATGTCCGTGTAAGACTTTGGAGATATTGGGAAGACGGTTATGTTTACGGCAGTTTCTCTCAGGCTTTGAAAGTTGAAAACGCTTAAATAAAAAATAAAACGGACGGTTTCACCGTCCGTTTTTTCTTTGCATTATTTTAAGTCTATAATTTATTTATTGCATTTAAAACTTTTTTCTTATCTGCACTCCATAAAGGGGCAATTAAATCCATTTTTGCGCCGTCTCCAGTAAGTCTGTGGATAACTATATTTTTCGGTATTATTTCTACGCATGACTTAATAATATCAAGGTATTCTTCCATTGAAAGAGCGGAAAACAAGCCGTTTTGATAATCTTTTTCAAGGTCTGTGCCTTTCAAAATATGAAGTAACTGAAGCTTGATTCCGTCTATTCCGCTGTCGCAAACATATTTTACGCTTTCGAGTATATCTTCTTTGCTTTCAAAAGGCAGTCCGATTATAAGATGAACAACTATATTTATGCCTATATTTTTTAAATTTCTAACAGCTTCATCATAGACATTAAGAGAGTATCCACGCCTGATATATTTTGCTGTTTTTTCGTGAATCGTCTGCAACCCGAGTTCAACCATAACAGGCTTGATTTTGTTTATTTCTTTTAGAAGACTTAATACTTCACTGCTCAGACAGTCGGGTCTCGTGGCTATTGAAAGCATAACAATATCGGGATGATTTACAGCTTCAAAATACTTTTCTCTAAGCACATCAATGGGGCCGTAAGTATTCGTAAAAGCCTGAAAATAGGCAATATATTTACCGCTTTTAATTTTTTTCTCTACTCTTTTTTTGCCGTTTTCAATCTGCTGTGTAATAGAGAGAAAGGGGCTTTCCGCAAAATCTCCGCTGCCGCCGGCAGAACAGAAAATACATCCTCTTGTATCAATAGTTCCGTCCCGGTTGGGGCAGGTGAATCCCCCATTAATGCTTATCTTATAAACCTTGCAGCCGAATTTGTTGCGAAGGTATTGATTAAAGCTGTAATATTCCATTTGCTGTTTCCAAAAATTCATTTAGATTTGTTTTGTTTCCGCAGGCATATGACTGTATTTTAGAACAGTCGATTTCGCCGTTTGCAACGGTGCGGCAGATACCGCCTGCCTCTCTTAGAATAACTGTTGCACCAGCATAATCCCATGGCCTTAAAATAAGCTCGTAATACAAGTCAGCTTTTCCCGATGCTACATAGCAAATATCAAGAGCGGCGCTGCCCGTTCTTCTTACCTCAATGCATTTATAGAAAATCTCTTCGGTGAGTTCAAATGTCTTGTGGGCAAGTTCGTGCTCATAAGGGCAGGTTCCGAAAAGAACAAGGCTGTTTGTCAAAGGCGCATTTGAAACCTCTATTTTTTCTCCGTTTAGGTAAGCACCGCAGCCTTTTTCTGCGTAATAAATATTATTTTTATCGGGGTCGTAAACTACACCCATAATGAGTTCTTTATCAAGAGCAAGCCCAACCGATATTGCACTGTGCTGAAAACCCTTTATGAAATTTGTTGTGCCGTCAATAGGGTCTATTATAAAACAGTAGCCGTCTTTAAGTTCTTTTTCTCCCTCTTCTTCTTCGCCGAGAAATGAACAGTCTGGGATGATTTCGCTCATTTTTTTGAAAATAAAATCTTGTATATCTTTGTCAAACTGTGTAACAAGATTTACATTGCTTCCTTTTTCCTTCGCTTCAATATGACCCTTTGCACTCTTGTATATTTCACCTGCGGCTTTTACCGCTTCAATTATTTTTTTAAGAGTATCGCTCATTTAATTCACTCCAAAATCTTATTTTAAAATCATTTTATCATATCACGAAAAAATATCAATATAAATTAAATATGATTATTACACTGTTAATTGCGCGTATGTGCTCAAAAATACTGCGCCTTATAGGAAAAGGCGCAACAACATTTCCCGGGAAAATTGCTCTTTATTTAAAAAAGGATATTCTGAAAGTGCTTTCTCAGAATGTTAGGGTAATTATGGTTACAGGGACAAACGGCAAAACAACAACATCTCGAATTATTGAAGAGGGGCTAAACAGAGCAGGGCTTGATTGCTTCTTGAACCGCTCAGGAGCAAATCTGATTACGGGTATAACCGCGGCGTTTATTGAGAACTGTGATTTAAAAGGCAGGTGCAAAAAGAAATACGCTGTTATTGAGTGTGATGAAAACGCACTTAAAAAGGTAAGCCGTTACATTGATGCCGAAATACTTGTTGTAACAAATATATTCAGAGACCAGCTTGACCGTTACGGAGAAGTTATGACAACTCTTTCATCAATTAAACAGGGTGCTGATAATATGAAAAATGCACTGCTTGTTTTAAATGCCGATGACCCTATGTCGTTCAGCCTTTCACGCTCAGGTTCCAAATATGTTTCTTTCGGTATAGATAATTCTCTTTCTCTCGGTGGGAAAGGGGAGAATGAATATTGCGTGTTCTGCCATACGCCTTACAGATATTCGTTTAGAACCTACTGCCAGCTTGGCGGGTTTGAATGCGAAAAATGCGGTTATAAGAGAGAAAAACCGAATTATTCTGCCGTTCAAATAATCGACCTTTTTCCCGATTATTCAACAGTATTCGCAGATTTGAACGGCAAGTCCGCTTTGCTTAAAGTGAATCTTGCAGGCGTCTATAATATATATAATGCGCTTGCCGCCGCTGCGGCATTGTCACGCTTCGGTCTTTCGGTACCGCAGATTGAAAATTCACTATCATCTTTCGGCGGAGCTTTCGGCAGAATGGAGAATTTCGGCAAAACAAGAATGTTACTTGTAAAAAATCCCGCAGGATTTACACAGACAATGAGTTATGTTTCAAGCCTTAAAGCGCAAAATCTTATTTTTGTATTGAATGATAATGACGCAGATGGGCGTGATGTTTCGTGGATATGGGATGCGGAGATTGTAATACCGCAGCCGGTGAAGCATATTTACACTTTCGGTATACGCTCAGGCGATATGGCGCTTCGGCTTAAATATGCGGGCTATTCGCCTGAAATAATTAAAAACTATTCTCAATTTTATGAGCTGACTGATAAGGATAACACCGTTATTGTTCCTACTTATACGGCGATGATGGCTATAAGACCGTACCTTGCAAAAAAATTTAGAAAGGACGATTTTTGGAAATGATTCTTGAAGTAGCGCATCTTTATCCCGATTTGCTCAATTTGTACGGAGATTCGGGAAATGTCCGCTGTATTCAAAAAAGGTGCGAGTGGCGCAATATTGAGTGCCGTGTGCATCCTCTTGTATCGGGTACGGATTTTAAATTTGAAAATTACGATTTAATCTTTATAGGCGGAGGGCAGGACAGCGAACAGTCCGTAGTACTCGGCGATTTAACAGACCGTAAAATAAATTCTCTGCAAAATGCGGTAAATGCGTCAAAAACCGTTCTTGCAATCTGCGGCGGCTATCAGCTTCTCGGAAAATACTATGAAACGCACGACGGCAAGCGTATGAATTTTACGGGGATAATTGATTTTTATACTGTCGGCAGGGAAAAGAGATTGATAGGTAATTATGAATTTAAAACAAAAGACAAAATCAGAATTATAGGTTTTGAAAATCATTCGGGGCGCACATATCTCGGAGAGGGCGTTTCTCCCCTCGGCAGAGTTATTAAAGGTTTTGGGAATAACGGCAAAGACAGGACTGAGGGAGTAAGATTTAAAAATACCTTTTGCAGTTACTGCCACGGACCTATGCTGCCGAAAAATCCCGATTTTGCCGATTTGCTTATAAAATCAGCCCTTGAAACAAAGTACGGAAAAGCTCAGCTTGAGCCGCTTGACTGCACACTTGAGGTTCTTGCAAGAAAGCAGGTCAGAGACCTGTATATTTGAAATTTGCATACGCTGAGCAAGGCTTTTATATTATAGTAAATAATTTTAAAAATTTTTCTTGATTTTAGGGTTTGTGTGTGGTAATATATTTCAGCATAGATAAATCTGAAAGTCTGTGCAGACCACACGCAGCGTTTTAATCCCAAGGTTACAGATTGTGGGATTTTGCCATAGGCGCGGCGGAGGATTAACCTTAAAGGAGGAAAAATCAATGGCAAATGTAGTTTCAATGAAACAGCTTTTAGAAGCAGGTGTTCATTTCGGACACCAGACAAGAAGATGGAACCCCAAAATGGCTGAGTACATCTTCACAGAGCGTAACGGCATCTATATCATCGACCTTCAGAAAACAGTTAAGAAGCTTGATGAAGCTTATATGTTCGTTCGCGATCTTGCTGCAGAAGGCGGCTCAATCATTTTCGTAGGCACAAAGAAGCAGGCTCAGGAGTCTGTTAAGGAAGAGGCTGAGCGTTGCGCAATGCCTTATGTAAACGCTCGTTGGCTCGGCGGTATGCTTACAAACTTTAAGACAATCCGTGGCCGTGTTGCTCGTCTTGCTCAACTCAAGAAGATGCAGGAGGACGGCACTTTCGATCTTCTTCCCAAGAAGGAAGTTGCAGGTCTTGAACTTGAAATCGAAAAGCTTGAGAAGTATCTCGGCGGCATCACAGAAATGAAGAAGATTCCGGATGCTATGTTCATCGTTGACCCCCGCAAGGAGAGAATCGCTGTATCAGAGGCTATCAAACTCGGTCTTCCCATCGTTGCTATTGTTGATACAAACTGCGATCCCGATGAAATCGACTATGTTATCCCCGGAAACGATGACGCTATCCGTGCAGTAAAGCTTATTGCAGGCGCAATGGCTAGCGCAGTTATCGAGGGTAGAGACGGTCAGGACACAGCTGACGAAGCTGCTGAAGCTCCCGCAGAGGAAGCTGCTGAAGAGGCTGCTGAATAATAATATTTCGTATATTTAATACATTAATATATATTGGAGGAAGAAATATGACTTTTACAGCTCAGGATGTAAAGGCGCTCCGTGAAAAGACGGGCGTAGGTATGATGGAATGCAAAAAGGCTCTTACCGAAGCAGGCGGAGATATGGACAAGGCTATCGATTACCTTCGTGAAAGAGGACTTGCAGCTGCTCAGAAAAAGGCTACAAGAATTGCTGCTGAGGGTATCGTTCTTGCTTACTCAGACGACGCTGCTAAGAAGGGCGTTATTATAGAAGTTAACTCAGAAACAGACTTCGTTGCTAAAAACGATAAGTTTGTTGATTTCGTTACAGATTGTGCAAAGACAATCATCGCAACAGGCGTTTCAACTGTCGAAGAGCTTGCTGCTGCTGAATATATGGGCACAGGCAGAACTGTAACAGAAGTTCTTAACGATCTCATCCTTGCAATCGGCGAGAATATGAAAATTCGTCGTTTTGAGGTTATGGACGGCGTTCTTGCAACTTACATCCATGCAGGCGGTTCAGTAGGCGTTATGGTTGGCTTTGATGTTGCTGACGATGCAAAGGCTGCTGCTCCCGAGTTCAAGGATATGGGCAAAAATGTTGCAATGCAGATTGCAGCTATGAGCCCCGCATATCTTGATGAAGCATCTGTTCCTGCTGAAGTTATTGAGCATGAAAAGAGCATCCTTGCTTCTCAGATGAAGGAAGACCCCAAAATGGCTTCTAAGCCTGAGGCTGTTCTTGCTAAAATCGCAGAGGGCAAAATGGGCAAGTACTACAAAGAGAACTGCCTTGTTGATCAGGAATTCGTTCGCGGCGACCTCTTCGAGGGTAGCGTAAAGGGCTATGTTGATTCTGTTGCTAAGACTCTTGGCACTGAAATCAAAGTTAACGGCTTCATCCGTATGACAAGAGGCGAAGGCCTTGAAAAGCGCCAGGAAAACTTTGCAGAGGAAATCGCAAAGCAGATCAACGGCTAATTAATATAAAATTTTAAGAGCATCTCATCTGAGGTGCTCTTTTTTTATTTTATGTATAGCTATATAATTGTTGTAATATATTTACAAAATGGTTCGTTTGTGATATATTTAATTTGTATAAAATTTGGAAAGGCTATGCTGTTATGAAAAAAAGATTAGTTGCAATAATTATGTGTGTTACATTGTTCGTGGTTTCTGTTTTCGGTTTGAATTTTCCTCAAACTAATGTGTTAGCCGCTACGAGCGGAAGCTGCAGCACAAGCGGTAACGCAAAATTTACTTATGACGAATCGTCAAATACCCTGCGCATTTACGGAACGGGCGCTATTAAGGATTATGGCGTAACAGTACTTAACAGAGTTCCGTGGTATTCTTACAGGGGAAGCTGTACAACTCTTGTTATTGAAGAGGGAATTACTGAGATAGGCGACAGAGCCTTTTATCAAATGGCGGTGCTTGAAAATGTATCTTTGCCGAGCACACTTAAAACAATTAAAGATTATGCTTTTTCAGAGTGCCCTAAACTTACGCATATTGATTTGCCAGAAAATCTTCAGGCAATTCGTCAGCACGCTTTTGATACAACAGGACTTACAAGCATTACTTTTCCTGACAGCTTGACAAGTCTTGGCAGTACTAATTTAGGGGTTGAAGCAGGTTTTTCTTTCGCAAATTGCCCTGACCTTGAAACTGTTACTTACGGCGCAGGACTTACTGCAACAGGCGCTTATGCTTTTCACTCCTCAGGAGTTAAGAATATTGTATGGAATGAAAATATTAATACTGTAAGTGCGTGGAGTTTTTACGGAAATTCACTTACTACTGTTGAAATTCCGGAGAATGTAACGGCAATTAACACAAGAGCTTTTGCAAATAATTTCAGTCTTACAAAAGCCTATGTATATAACAGCGAATGTACTTTTAATGGTATTGTTGGTGAGGATCCGTTTAACGGAAGCCAGCAGAGTTTGGTATTTTACGGTCATTCCAAATCTACTACTCAGACCTATGCGGAAGAAAAGGGTTATACATTTATTTCAATAGACCCGTGCGCCCACGACAATACTTATGATGATGTTATTCAAGAGGCAACTTGTGATATTGCAGGAAAGAAAAATATTGTTTGTTCTGAATGCGGAGCAATCATAAAAACTGAGGAAATTCCCGCTCTTGGCCATGATTTTGTTACTATTGAGTCACAGGACAATACTGCTGTTGACGGACATTATTATGAGTATCAGGCTTGCTCACGCTGTCAGGCCGAAAATACAGTTGCAACTCATAACGAATGGGTTAAGGGCTATTATACCGAAACAACTACAGCTACTTGCACAAAACTTGGAATTAAAACAACAACCTGTTCAATCTGCGGTGAGAAAAAATATTCCCTCCCATACAGAGAAGAACACAATGTAGAAAATTACACTTCTATCACAGAGCCTACCTGCACAACAGACGGAAGTAAAACGGGCGTTTGCACTATTTGTAATCAAACTGTTACTGTAACACTTCCTGCTACCGGACACACTGAAACGCTTGTTTCAACAAATACAACTGATGACGGCCATACCTATAACACCTATAAATGTTCAGTATGTTCCAACGAGAGAACAGAGTGCATTCATAACGAATGGTTAGAAGGATTTTATACAGAGGATGTAGTTTCCCAGGTTACCTGCATTACAAACGGCAGTATTGAGAAAAAATGCACAGTCTGCGGATATACAGAAACACAGACGGTTCAGGCGACAGGCCATTCATATGATGACGGCGTTGTAACTAAAGAACCCACTTGCACCGAAACGGGTCAGACAACATATACCTGTTCAAAGTGCTCAAATTCATATTCAATTCCTATTTTATCGCTCGGCCATGACTACAGCGTTGAAAAAATATTAGCTGCTCCAACCTGTACTGAAGCGGGAACAGGAGCTATGCAGTGTTCACGCTGTACGGCGGCAAACACATATGAAATCCCTGCTTTGGGACATAATATTTCTTCATCAGAAGATTATCAGATAACTGTTGAGCCAACCTGCACAACAGCGGGTACTTCAAGCGGAACCTGCAGCAGATGTAATACTTTTGTTGAAGTAGAACTGCCTGCAAGCGGTCATAATCTTGATACAGAAAATGCCGTTATAACAAAACCTGCAACCTGCACTGAAGCGGGAACAGCGAACGCTGTATGCACGGTTTGTGGCGAAACATCTGAAATCACTCTTGAACCGCTAGGACATCATTTTGTATTCAGTGAGATAAATAAAGGTACGGTGGGTATGACGATTACTTATAACTGTACTCGATGTGATGAATATGACGATGTTCTTCAGTCAACCGTAAAGCTTGGTTTTGAGCTTTATATGAACTGTCTCTTATACACATCTCCGAGCCCACGAGACCGAGGCTGATCTC
>UQFL01000071.1 GCA_900540305.1 uncultured Oscillospiraceae bacterium
CGAGATCAGCCTCGGTCTCGTGGGCTCGGAGATGTGTATAAGAGACAGTATAAATGGTATTTAATTTTGGTAAAGTCATTTTTACTGTTCGTAATAATAAGAATGGAGGGATTCGATGTATAAAATCGGAGATGTATTTGTTTACGGTTCAAACGGTGCATGTGAAATTACGGATATTAAAAGCGAAAAATTTGCCAAGGAAACAAAAACCTATTATATCCTTTCGCCGTTGTTTGACGCCAGGGAAACCATATTTGTTCCCGTTGACAATGAAATGCTCACATCTAAGCTGAAAGAGGTACTTTCAAAAGAAGAGATTATGGAAATGATTAAATCACTTCCTAATCAAAACATCATATGGAACGACAATGTAAATGCACGCAGAGAAGAATATAAAAAAATAATCAACAAAGCTGACCGAAAACTGCTTCTTTCTCTGCTTAAAACACTTCACGACCATAAAGAAGAACTTGCAACGGAAGGAAAGAATCTTTCTGTTAGTGATGAAAAATATTATCGCAAGGCGCAGAATATTATCCACAGTGAAATTGCGTTAGTTCTTGAGATAGAGCTAAAAAATGTTGAAGAATTTATTGAAAGCGTAATCAGCGCCGCATAAATAATACAGAAAAAAACAGCATCGGCAAACGAAAAGTTCACCGATGCTGTTAATTTTATATTAAAGAACTTTAGAAAGAAAATCTTTAAGTCTAGGATGCTGCGGATTTGTGAAAAACTCATTAGGAGTATTCTCTTCGCAGATAACTCCCTCATCCATAAATAAAACTTTTGACGCAACCTCTCTTGCAAAGCCCATCTCATGAGTTACAACAACCATAGTCATACCATCGTCAGCAAGGTCTTTCATTACCTGAAGTACCTCCCCTACCATTTCGGGGTCAAGCGCTGAGGTAGGTTCATCAAAAAGCATAACCTTGGGATTCATTGCGAGTGAGCGTACAATAGCCGCTCTCTGTTTCTGTCCGCCGGAAAGTCTGCTGGGATAATCGTCAGCCTTATCTTTAAGCCCTACACGGTCAAGAAGTTTGAGCGCATTTTCATTTGCCTCTTCTTTGGTCATAAGCTTATGATGAACAGGTGCAAGAGTTATGTTTTCAATAATTGTTTTATTATTAAAAAGATTGAAGTGCTGGAAAACCATTCCCATATGTTTTCTTACTTCATTAATATTCGTTTTTTTATCGGTTATAAGCTGGCCGTCAAACCAAACTTCACCGTCCGTTGGAGTTTCAAGGAGATTGAGACATCTCAAAAATGTACTTTTTCCGGAACCTGACGGACCGATAACAACAATCTTTTCATTCTTATGAATTTCATAATTGATGCCTTTGAGAACATGATTGTCGCCGAAACTCTTTTTAAGATTACAAACTTTTATCACTTTTTCTCAGGCTCCTTTCCATAAGTTTGATAAGCATTGAAATAACGAATACGATTACGATATAAATAATTGCCATAACAAGATACGGAATCATAAATTCATAGGAGTTGGAACCTATGCGGTTAAACGCTACATAGAGGTCTGTTGCGCCTACGAAGCTTACAACAGATGTTTCCTTGATAAGCGAGATAAACTCGTTTCCGAGGGTTGGGAGAATATTCTTTACCGCCTGCGGAATTATGATTTTAGTCATTGTTGTTCCGTAGCTGAGACCGACAGATCTGCCGCCCTCCATCTGACCGGGATCAACAGAAAGAATACCCGCTCTCATAATCTCGGATACATAAGCGCCCGAATTCATACCAAAGACCGCAACGGCAACCGATACGGAATCAAGCTTTATTCCCATAAGCGGAAGAAGAACATAATAGAACACAAGAAGCTGAACTACTATGGGCGTACCTCTGAAAAGGTTTACATACAAGCCGCCTATTTTCTCAAGCACTTTTAAAACAGGATTTGTTTTGGGAACAACTCTTATTGTTGCAATAAGAGTACCGATAACGATACCGATAACAAGGCCCAACACTGCTATAATAGCTGTATTTTTGAGACCGAGAAGAACGGTTTTATATCCATCGTGATTTATAAAGAACTCATAAAAGACTTCTATTTTTTTATCAAAATTCTGCATATAACCAGCACCTTTATTTAGTCAAAAAACAGCCTCACTCCGACTGTTCGGAGTGAGGTTGCGCCGAAGCTGTGTAAGAAAGCAAAAATCAGTTAACTGCGTTAATTGAAGTTGTGATTGCCTGTGCGGGAGCAGCGTCGATGATAACATACTGAACACCGCCGTTGATAAGATCCTGAACAGCAAGAGAACCGTTGTCATAACCTACGAATTCTGCCTTAAGACCCGGGAAACCGAGATCTTCACTGCCCTGAACATATGACTGGCCAGTTGTTCCGTTCTGTCCGCCGATTTTAACGCTTGAATCAAGATTGTTGAGAATTGCCTCAACATCTTCCAATGACTGGCAGTTATCGAATGTTGTGTCATCGCCTTTTACAACAAGTCTCTGTGAAGCTGAGTAGTAAGAATCTGTGAAGTTAACCTGCTGCTGACGCTCTTCTGAAACAGTAAGACCTGCCATACCGATGTCGCATTTCTGCTGCTGAACTGAAAGAAGAACTGCATCGAACTTCATATCTTTAATAACGAGCTCTTTGCCAAGCTTGTCTGCAAGAAGCTGTGCAATTTCCATATCAATACCGTAGAATGTATCGCCCTTCTTGTACTCAAAAGGCTCGAACTCTGCGTTTGTAGCAACGATGAGCTGATCTTTTGAAGCGTCCTCAACTGCTGAAGTTACGCCTACGGGCTCGCCGTTACCGAAATAGTGGTTGCAGATTTCGTCAAGCTGACCGTTATCTTTAATCTCTGCAATAAGTTCATTTGCTGCTTCCATAAGCTCGGGCTGATTTTTATCAACGCCGAAAGCATATTCCTCACTTGAAAGGTCTATATCAATAACCTTAACCTTTGCTGTTGAAGATGCGTTGTCTGCATTGTTTGAGCAAGCCGCAAAGCAAGATGCAATAGCTACGAGCGCAAGAATAACAGCTAATACTTTTGTTATCTTTTTCATTACTTATTCTCCTTTTATGTAAATGATTTTTAATTTTACAACAAAAATTAACAAATTGCAAGATATATTGAATATATTGATGTTGAATAAGTTAAATATTAATGATAGAATGTTCGTGGTGATTTGTATGAATTTAATAAAATTTTACGATTTTTTGCCCGAAGATGCAAAAAACATAAGACAAACGGTTTTTGTTGAAGAACAGGGTTTTGTAAATGAATTTGACGAAACAGACAACAACTGTGTTCACGCACTTCTTTTCTACAACGGCATTGCGGCGGCAACAGCGAGAATGTTTATCGATAACAACGGAAAAAGTTTTCATATAGGAAGAGTTGCCGTTTTAAAAGAATACAGAGGGAAAGAACTCGGAACGGAAATAGTAAACGCTCTTTGCATTGAGGCAAAGAAAAAAGGCGCACAAATATGCGAACTTTCAGCTCAGTGCAGAGTGACAAAATTTTACGAATCACTTGGTTTTAAACAAAGCGGAGATATTTACTATGATGAAAGCTGTCCGCACATTCATATGGAGAAAATACTATGATTACTGTTGATTTCAAAAATGCCGAAAAAAGACAGACACTAAAAGGTTTCGGCACATCGGCTTGCTGGTGGAGCCAAAATGTTTCAAGAGATGACACGGCGCAGGAACTTTCTGAACTGCTTTACGGAAAAAGCGGTCTGGGGCTTAATATTTACAGATACAATGTTGGCGGCGGCTGGGACAAGGACAACTGCCGTGTTGACAATCCGTGGCGCAGATGCGAATCGTTTTATATAGATTTGAACACAAACGAAAATGAGGGACACAAAGGCAAATACGATTTTTCGAGGGATAAAAACGCATATTCCTTTATGAAGCGCTGTCTTGAAAAAGGACTCATTGACACCGTAATTCTTTTTGCCAACTCGCCGCACTATTCATTTACTTCAAGCGGACAGGCAAGCGGAAGCCTTATGCACCACACCTGCAATCTGCCCATGAGCAATTATGAGAGATTTGCTGATTATTTTCTTGATATTACGGAGCATTTCATATCTGACGGAATACCCGTTACCTACATAAGCCCGATAAACGAGCCGCAATGGAAATGGGGAGGAAAAAATGTTTGGCAGGAGGGCTGCCATTACGAGCCTGAAGAGGTTGCGGCAGTTATGCACATTTTTGCTGAAAAGCTTGAAGAGAGAAAGCTTGACAATATTTATCTTTACGGGCCCGAAAGCGGCGAAATTGAGGGGCTGACAGAAAAATATCTTGAGCTGTTTTTAAAAGACGAACTTATTATGAAACACCTCGGAGTATTCGCTGTTCATTCATACCATTCTGACAGAGATGCCGAGGTAAGACGCAGATTTTATAACAACACCGTATTAAAGCACAGCGATATGCGCTTTGATATGAGCGAATGGTGTGAACTTCCCTGTGTAAGCGACACGGAGAGTATAAACGGTGCCTTGAACACGGCGAGAGTAATAGGCTGGGATTTATGCGAGATGGGTGCTGAAAGCTGGACATCTTGGGTAGCGGTAAACCAAATTGGTGATTTCAACGGAGACGGCAAAGACTATTCTGACGGATTGCTGTCTGCAACTGACGGCTTTTCAGTCTACAAAATCTGCAAAAGATATTATGGAATGAAGCATTTTACCAAGTTTCTTCCTAAAGGTTCAAGCGTACTTTATTCAAAAACAGATGTTTGTGACAAGTTAAACATTTTTATGTTTGAAAGACCTGACGGCAAAAAAGTTATGGTTGCAGTAAACGAGGGCAAAGCTCAGGACATCAATATAAACTGCGATGAAAAAAGAGCTGTTATTTATTCAACAACTCAAAAGCGTAATTTCAAAAAAGATTTTGACGGAGAACACGGCGGTAGGATACATTTAAAGGCAAAATCACTAACCACCGTATGTTTTGAATAATATGGAAATAAAACCTATTGCAAGAATTGAAACTGACTTTTCATCAAAATTCGGAATACCAAGGCAAAGCAGACGAATTGACGGACTGAAAGGAAAAATAATTTTCGAGGGTGAATATAAAAATCCCGATTACATCCGCTCAATTGAGCAGTACTCACATCTGTGGATAATATGGGGATTTTCAGAAAACGAGAGCGCAGAAAAACATCCTACCGTGCGCCCGCCAAGGCTAGGCGGAAACGAGCGAATCGGAGTGTTTGCAACACGCTCCCCTTTCAGACCTAATAACCTTGCTTTATCTTGTGTAAAGCTTATTGAAGTGCACAAAGACGGCAATGAATACACGCTGATAATTGAAGGGGCTGATACGCTTAACAACTCGCCCGTTTATGACATCAAGCCGTATATACCGTATACAGACAGCGTACCTGAAGCAGAATACGGATTTGCCAAGGAGTCTCAAAATTACTCTCTTGATATTTGTGACAATGAAAACATATTGCATTTGCTGCCTGATGATAAAAGGTCTGTATTAAAAGGCATACTTGCTGACGACCCGAGACCGTCTTATCAAAATGACAGCGAGCGTATTTACGGACTTGAATTTGCAGGATTTGAAATCAAATTCAGAGTAGAAAACAGTACTCTTTATGTTATTTCGGCTGAAAAAATCAACAGATAAACTGAATATATTAAAAGAACAAGGCTCGGAATAATTAAAAACCCGAGCCTTAATATTTTAAGATAAAAGAAAAAAGCTGCCCTTAAATTAAGGACAGCTTAAATTTTATAATTTGATTATTCATCAAGAGACGGAGCACCAACAGGGCAAACGCCAGCACAAGCACCGCATTCAATGCAGGTATCAGCATCGATAACATACTTGCCGTCACCCTCTGAAATAGCGCTTACAGGACATTCTGCTGCACATGCGCCGCAAGAAATGCAATCATCAGAAATTTTATATGCCATTACAATACACCTCCTATGAAATCTTTACGAAGCGATTGTTATCACTTTCACTATTAATATAACACAAAAATATGATTTTTCAAGATAAAAAATCAGTTAGCTTTGACTAATTTTTTTTAGGCAAGACAAACATCATACCTATTATTTTAACCGATAGCGTGATAGCAGTACTTACTGTTCACTTTTTTTACTGCTTTTACCCGGAGTTTTTACAACAACGCACTCATCCCTGTTAACAACAACGGGAGCGGCGCCCTCCGCTGAGCTTTCAAGCATAACTTTAAGTTTACCTGTCAACAAGGCAACATCAACAACGGTGCCCCTGCCCTCTCTGCAATCAACAACACTTCCCTTTTTGGGAGTGATTTTCTGAAGATATTCATATGAATTTTGCTCATACTGAAGGCAGCACATAAGTCTGCCGCAAGTGCCGCTGATTTTACCGGGAGAAAGGCTCAGCCCCTGTTCCTTAGCCATTTTGATTGATACTGAATGGAAGTCGCCGAGGAATGTTGAACAGCAGAAAGGTCTGCCGCAGATTCCGAGACCGCCAATCATTTTGGCTTCATCACGAACACCTATCTGGCGAAGCTCAATTCTTTTATGGAAAGCGGACGCAAGATCCTTAACAAGCTCTCTAAAATCTATTCTGCCGTCAGCGGTGAAATAGAAAATAATTTTAGAGCCGTCAAAAGCATATTCAACCTCAGAAAGGCTCATATCAAGATTATGCTCTTCTATTTTTTTGAGGCAGATTTCATACGCCTCTTTTTCTTTTTTCTTATTGCTTTCAAGAATTTTTATATCCTCGTCAGTAGCAATTCTCAAAACTGATTTGAGCGGTGAAACAATACTTTCATCATCAACAGTCTTATTGCCTGAAGCCGCAACTGCACATTCGATACCCCTTGCGGTTTCAACAACAACATACTGCCCCGCCTTTACAGTTAAGCCGTTTGGTGAAAAGTAATATATTTTTCCCGAATCCTTAAAACGGACGGAAACTATTTCTGTCATTATGTATTTCCTCCTATCTGCCTGCCGCCTCTCGCAGTGTATAGCAGATTTTTGTTATCATCAATGCCGAATTGGCGTTTTTATTTGCCATTTCAAGAAGGCTCTGTGATGCGTTAAATAAATCAAAAAGCCTTTGCCTTGTGAATTTGCCCTTGAGCATTGAAACGGTATCGCTCTGCCCCGAAAGAGATGTGCCACCCGTAAGAGCATCACGAAAAACAGTTTTCAGCATTTCAAGAACAGCCGCAACATCCTGCCTGCTTGAGCCGAGCGCACTTAGAGTTTTCAAAAGCTCATATTCATCATTTGCGGCGATACCTGCCGCAATATTGTTTACTATATCTGTTATCTTTTGAAGATAGCCGCCCTCAATACTAGCCATTGCTCTGCCGATATTGCCGCCTAATGCGCTTAAAGCATTATATGCAGTATTATAATCTGTTTTAGGGTTTTGCGCAACAATATAATCAGCGCCCTGCGACGGAGTTACACCGTCAACAGTTACCGTAACGGCTCTTGAAAGGACTGTTTCAAGCATCATTGACCTGTTATTAACAGTGAGAATAAACACGGCATATGCCGGCGGTTCTTCAAGAACTTTTAAAAGAGCGTTTTGCGCATTTGCGTTCATACAGTGGGCATTAGCAAGAATATAAATCTTATACTCAGATTCATTAGGGCTCATATAAACATCTTTTATAACTTTTCTGACGATTTCTATATGAAACGAATTTGCGCCGCCCGGAGCGGAATATTCGTAAATATCGGGATGTATACCCTTTTGAGCCTTTACGCACTGAGAACAACTGCCGCAAGGTTTTTCACCCTCTGCACGGCAAACAAGCGCACATGCAATATCCCTTGCAAGAGTGCGCTTACCTATACCTTCGTCCCCCTCAATAATTATTGCATGGGGAAGCCTTGAAGAATTTATTAAATCTGAAATTCTTTTTTTTACGGTTTCATTACCTAAAAAATTATTAAACTTCATTCTCGTGATTTAAAACTTTCTGAACTCCTCAACATCAATCACGAAAGCTACTCCGCCGTATTCCTCAACATCAACGGGCTGTTTTAAAAGTGTACCGTTCAAAGTGCTCTGAACGCCGTGCTGACGAACAATTCTTTTCGTTACAGCGCCTTGAAGAACTTTAAAAGCTTCTTCTACTCTATCGTCCTCAACACCGATAAAAAGGCTTGTGTGACCGCCTTCGAGAAAAACGCCCATTGTTGAAAGCTTTGTGGCTCGGAATTGTGCTTCGCCGAGTTTGTCGATTACATTTTCTACATCCTTATTGGACACTATTGAAATAATTAACTTCATTATAATTCCTTACCTTTCCGACGGAAAAATAAATTTCCAAACATAGCTTTAAAATAATACTGACCGCTACTTTAATATCTATTATAGCTTTAAAGAGGAAAAATTTGAAGTCATTTCAAATTATTTTAAAATAAAATTAACAAATTGGATAAAAGTATATTCCTATTTGT
>UQFL01000072.1 GCA_900540305.1 uncultured Oscillospiraceae bacterium
AACATTATAAAATATTCAAGTAAATATTTCTAAAGAGGGGTGTCATATATGGCAGTTTGCCCGAATTGCGGCAGTAAAATTCCGTTTTGGAATATAAAAGCAGAATGTAAAAAATGCGGTGTTTCCATTCCTAACTTTAACTGGATGGAAAGACTTGAAGAGGATAATGAAAAGGCTGAGGCGGCATTTACAGTCTTTTACAGAACAATGAACAGAGTTCGTTATTCTCTTTTCGGAACAAAGCTTAGAATTGCAAGATTGGTTTTAACTTTTATTCCTGCGATTGCTTTTATTATTCCTTGGGCAACACTCAGCAGTTCTGCTGAAAGCTTCCAGTTGACATTGTTTTCGTTCACGGGGGCAAAATCTACACTTGATATCTTTCTTCAGTTAATTAATAACTTTGATATAATTCTTGATAATCTGCTTTTTGAGAATTTTTACGGTCCTACAACTTTTGTGGTAGCAGGCACGATTTTCTATTTCCTTTCACTTTTATTTATAGTTATTGCATTCTTTATGAATATCATAAAATGCAAAAAGCCTAAAACAAGATCAACTGTTACATATGATGTATTTACTATAGCATTTTCAATTATTTCTGTTGTATTGTTTTCTTATACATCTGTTGTAAGCAAGGATTCTGTTGCATTTTCAGTAGGTGAATTTGCTGGGTATGATGCAACAGGCGGCGTGTCATGGGGTTACATTGTTGCAATGGTGCTTTTCCTTGCGGCGCTCGGAATTAATATTGCCGTTGCTATTGCACACGCTAAGTCAGATGAAGACCTTGAAGCAGAGAGACTTGCTAAGGTTGAAGAAAAACAGAAAAAACAGCACGAGGAAGACCTTAAAAAGGAAAGAGCTCGTGAAGAGGCAGCGAAAGCAGCTGCAGAAGAGAAGAAAAAAGAAATTGAAGAGGCTAAGCGTAAGCTTGCTGAAAGAGAAGCAAAGAAAGCCGCAAAAGCTAAGAAAAAATAATTATGATAGTTATATACTTAACAATTAAAAAGCACCGTTTATCGGTGCTTTTTTTGTTGAAATGGAAAAGAGTAAATGATATACTATAAAAAAGGTTGGTGAGAGTGTGAAATACGATTTATTATTCAGTCCTATGAAAATAGGAAATGTAGAAATCAAAAACAGAGTTGTTATGGCTCCTATGCTCATGGGTTTCGGTACATTTAATGGTGATGCAACCGAGCAGATGATTAATTATTATGAAGAGCGTGCAAAAGGCGGCACAGGTCTTATTGTTACAGAGATTACCCGTGTAAATGATTTAACAGGTGCGTCGTCATTCGGTCAGCTTTCAGCGTCTAAAGACAGAAACATTTCGTCCATCAAAAAACTTGCGCACAGAGTTCAAAAACACGGTGCCAAAATTTTTGTTGAACTTCATCACCCCGGAAGACAGAATGTCAATCTTATGATTAATACTGTTCCTATATCCGTAGCGTTTGATAAGATTATGCCCGGCAATTCATACTCAAAGCTTTTGTACGGTTCTATCGTTCCGGTAGGTAAAAAACTTGTTGAAAAGGATTTGTTTTTTAAAACCGTTTCACCCAGTGCGACTGATAAAAGCAAATTT
Organism: uncultured Oscillospiraceae bacterium; assembly: GCA_900540305.1. Taxonomy (GTDB): domain Bacteria; phylum Bacillota; class Clostridia; order Oscillospirales; family Acutalibacteraceae; genus Eubacterium_R. The sequence continues at coordinate 1,595 of UQFL01000072.1, forward strand.
GCAGAAAGCAAAAACAGAGAGCTTACTGTAAAAGAGATTAAAAAGATTATATCTCAGTTCGGTGACGCCGCATTGCGTGTTAAAAAAGCTGATTGTGATGGTGTTGTTCTTCACGCAAGCCACGGTTATTTGATCCAGCAGTTTTTATCGCCCGCTACAAATAAGAGAAGCGACGCATACGGCGGTTCACTTGAAAACAGGATGCGTTTTCTTCTTGAAATTATTGATGATGTGCGAGCAAAATGCGGCAAAGATTTTCCGCTTGTAGTAAGGCTTACTGTTGATGAAATGTACGATAAAATCGGGCAGAATGGAAAAGGCTATTCACTTGATGAAGGTCTTAAAATGGCAAAAATACTCAACGATAAGGGTATAGACGCCATTGATGTTTCTTCTGCATCATATGACACTTTCAACTATTGGCTTGAACCTACAACTTTTGAATGCGGCTGGAGAAAGTACCTTGCCGAAGAAGTTAAAAAAGTTGTTGATATTCCCGTTATAGCCGCAAACCTTATAAGAACTCCTCAGCAGGCTGAAAAACAGCTTGAAGACGGAATACAGGACTTCATATCTCTCGGCAGACCTCAGATTGCAGACCCGTATTGGTGTCAGAAAGCAAAAGAGGGAAGAGAGAATGAGATTAAGAGATGCGTGTGCTGTTTATACTGCTTTGAAAGTATGATGCACGGTGCATATGAGGGTGACCATGGTTATTGCTCCGTCAATCCGCTTGTCGGAAGAGAAACAGAAACGCTTCCTAAAAACGGAAACGGCAAAAAAGTTGTTATTGTGGGCGCTGGCGTTGCAGGGCTTACAGCCGCCGAATTGCTTGCAAAGCGTAATTTTGATGTTACCGTTCTTGAAAAAGAGAATAAGGCGGGCGGTCAGATAAATCTTGCCGATAAACCGCCTCACAAAGCAAAACTTCATTGGTGCGTAGAAGACCTTGAAGTAAACGTTGTTAAAAACGGTGCTAAAATAGAATACGGCGTTTTAGCTGATAAAGAATTAATAAAATCATATAATCCGGAATATATTATAATTGCCACAGGTGGAAACGCCGTTCATCCAAAAGCGTTTGATAAGCCTAATGTTGTTACAGTTACTGAGGTGCTCAACGGTAAAGTAATACTTGAAAACAGTAAAGTGTGCGTAATTGGTTCAGGTATGACAGGGCTTGAAACATCCGAACTCCTTGTTGAGCAGGGAAATAAGGTTACTATTGTGGAAATGGCTGATAAAATTGCCCCCGGCGCATGGTTTCAGCAGCTTGATGACGCTCTTCCTAAACTTAGAGCGGCTGATACCGTATTTCTCACTTCAACAAAGCTTGCTGATGTTAAAGAAAATCGTATTATTGTAAATGACCTTAAAACAGGCGTAACTTCTGAGATTGAGTGCGATAAAGTTGTGCTTTCTATGGGCGTGCGACCCGATGATTCACTTTACAACGAAATCAAGGATGAGTTTAAAAATGTTTATAAGATAGGCGACTGCGTTAAAACAGGCAGAATTTTCAATGCTACGCAGGACGGCTATAATATTGCAAAATCTATATAAAGGTAGTAAATTATGAGTGAAGAAAAAGAAAATCATTTAAACGGCGGCGCAGAAAATGAAAAGCCGTCTCCTAAAAATAAATTCACCGCACCGATTATGAAATTAGTGCAGGGAGCGTTTATCGGTCTTGGAGCAGTGTTGCCCGGAGTTTCAGGCGGAGTGCTCTGCGTTATTTTCGGTGTTTATAAACCGATTATGGAGCTTTTGTCACACCCGTTTAAGGCTATAAAAAAATACGCAAAGATTTTGATTCCTGTTGTTATCGGAATTGGTCTCGGCTTTCTCGGCATTTCAAAACTTCTCGGATTTCTTCTTAATGAATATCCTGAGCCGTCTGTTTGTGTATTTGTAGGTCTCATTGCAGGTATGCTGCCGTCGCTTTTCAGGGAAGCAGGGGAAAAAGGCAGAACAAAAGCTTCTTGGGTTTCGCTTGTTGTTGTATTTGCCGTTACGCTTGCCGTACTTCTCGGTCTTGAATATTTAAGCGTAAGTATTGAGCCTAATTTTGTGTGGTATCTTTTCTGCGGCTTTTGTATCGCTTTAAGCGTTATTGCTCCAGGTATGAGTTTTTCAACACTTCTTATGCCGCTTGGTCTTTATACTCCGCTTGTTGAGGGAATTGGAAATCTTGATTTTTCTGTTTTGATTCCTGCCGGTATAGGCGCATTGCTTACTGTTATTTTGCTTGCAAGAGCGGTTACAAGCCTTATGGAAAATCATTATTCAGTTCTTTTCCACGGAATTATCGGAATAGTTATTGCGGCAACAATAGTTATTGTTCCGTATTCAAGCTTCACTGTCAGCATTAAGTCAGCATTGATTAATGTTGCGTGTCTTATCGGCGGTGCAGTCATAGCACTTGTTCTTGATAAAATCAACAGCAAGGTTGATGTTCCAAATTAAAATTAATTTAAAGCCCGTTTATACGGGCTTACTTTTTTTGCTTGACAAATACCCCTGTGGGGTATATAATCAAGCTGTAATAAACGAAAGGCGAATGATTATGAATAAATGTAATTGCAGTCATAAAACTAAAGAAAGAAGCGAAGCTGAATACAAATCTCTTATAAACAGGCTAAGCAGAATTGAGGGGCAGATAAGAGGTATTAAAGGCATGGTTGAAAATAATGCTTACTGTACGGATATAATTGTTCAGACAGCTGCGGCGTCCGCCGCTCTTAATGCTTTTAACAGAGAACTTCTTTCAAATCACATCAGAACTTGCGTTAAAGAAGATATTGAAAACGGAAAGTATGAAACGGTTGATGACCTTGTGTCAACCCTTCAGAAACTCATTAAATAATAGACGGTGATAATATGTCAAAAAAATTTGATGTTACGGGTATGAGTTGCGCTGCCTGCTCTGCAAGAATTGAAAAAGCAGTAGGCGCAGTTGACGGTGTAGACAGCGTTTCAGTAAATCTGCTGACAAATTCAATGGCGGTCAGCGGAAATGTTGATGACGAAGTGATTATGCAGGCGGTTAAAGATGCAGGATACTCTGCTGCACCTAAAGACAGCTCAGTTCCTCGTGAAAATAGTAAAAACACTTTAAAAGACGAAGAAACACCCAAACTTGTTAAAAGGCTTGTTGTTTCAGTTGTTTTGCTTTTGCCGCTTATGTATGTTTCAATGGGGCATATGATGTGGGGATGGAAAGTGCCTGCATTTTTAGACGGTAACTATCTCGGTCAGGCGCTGTTTCAGCTTATTTTCACCATAGCGGTTATGGTTGTTAATCAAAGATTTTTTATAAGCGGATTTAAGGCGCTTTTTAACCGTTCACCAAATATGGATACACTTGTTGCTCTCGGATCGGGTGCGGCTTTTGTTTACAGCGTTGTCATAATGTTTCTTATGACGGTTGAGTTAACCAACGGCAATATAAACGCCGCTCATGATTATATGCACGGCAATTTCTATTTTGAATCATCGGCAATGATTTTAACTTTAATTACAGTCGGAAAAACACTTGAAGCTTATTCAAAGGGTAAAACTACAAATGCACTTAAAAGCCTTATGAGTCTTGCTCCGGACGCGGCAACTGTAATACGAAACGGGAAAATAAAGACTGTTAAGGCAGATGAAGTTACTGTCGGAGATATTTTTGTTGTAAAGGCAGGAGAAAGCATACCTGTTGACGGAGTTATAATTAAGGGCGAATGTGCTGTTGATGAGTCGGCGCTAACGGGTGAAAGTATCCCTGTTGATAAGACTGAGGGGGACAGAGTTTCAGCTGCAACAATAAGTAAAAGCGGTTATATTGAATGCCGTGCAACATCTGTCGGGCAGGATACAACGCTTTCAAAAATTATTCAAATGGTGGCTGATGCATCATCTTCAAAGGCACCTATAGCCAAAATTGCTGATAAGGTGTCGGGTATATTTGTTCCTACAGTTATTGTAATTTCTCTTGTTACAATGATTTGCTGGCTAATAGCAGGAGAGAGTATTGGTTTTGTTCTCGCAAGGGGAATTTCGGTGCTTGTTATTAGCTGCCCTTGTGCGCTCGGTCTTGCAACGCCTGTTGCGATAATGGTTGGAAGCGGAAAAGGAGCTAGAAACGGTATCCTTTTCAAAACAGCTGAAAGTCTTGAAGTTTGCGGAAAATCAGATATAGTCTGCTTTGACAAAACGGGAACGATAACTGAGGGCGAACCTGTTTTAACTGATATAAAAAGTGAAAATACAGAAGAATTATTGAAATACGCATTTTCACTTGAAAGCAAAAGCGAGCATCCTCTTTCAAAAGCCATTGTAAAATATTGTTCTGAAAATAATATTGAGCTTGCTGAATGCTCAAATGTTAAAACAGTGGCGGGAAATGGATTGCAGGGCGTTACAGAAGGTAAAGAGATTTATGCAGGAAACGAGGCGTATATATCACAATTTTGCGAGATTCCTGTCGAGTATAAAGAGTATGCTTTTAAACTATCAAAACTGGGCAAAACTCCTTTGTATTTTTGTGTTGATGACAGCTTTTTAGGCGTAATCGCTGTTGCTGATACAGTTAAAGAAAACAGCAAAACAGCAGTTTCAGCACTTGAAAAAATGGGCGTTCGCACCGTTATGATAACGGGGGACAATTATGAAACTGCAAATGCTATAGCTGATGAAGTAGGTATAGGTAATGTTATTGCTAAAGTGTTGCCGCAGGGAAAGGAAGAAACCGTTCGTACTCTTTCCGAATACGGCTCTGTTGCAATGGTGGGTGACGGTATAAATGACGCTCCTGCTCTTACAAGAGCGCAGACTGGAATAGCAGTTGGCGCAGGTACTGATGTTGCGATAGACGCCGCTGATATTGTTCTTATGAAAAGCGACCCGATGGATATACCGAAAGCAGTAAATCTTTCAAGAAAAGTACTCCGCAATATTAAGGAAAATCTGTTTTGGGCATTTATATATAATATTATTGGAATTCCTGTTGCGGCAGGTGTTTTGTATCCGTTTTTCGGTATAACTCTTAACCCAATGATTGCCGCAGCTGCGATGAGTATTTCAAGTTTCTGTGTTGTTACAAATGCTTTAAGGCTTAATTTAGTTAAAATTGATAATTTTAATCATAAAAATTATAGAATAGGAGAATTGAATATGAGTTTATTTAAAAAATCTGACAGCAAAAAACCTTATATTGAAATTGAGGGCATGATGTGCGAGCATTGCGAAAAGCATGTAACGGATGCGCTTGCTAAAATCGGTTTGACTGTTGAAGCAGACCATAAAAACGCAAAAGCTTACATCAAAGACGGCGAAGCTTCTGATGAAATGATTGCAAAAGCAGTAAATGATGCGGGTTATAAATATATTAAAACAGTAAGATAAATAAAAGAGACGGCTTGATATTTCTCAGCCGTCTCTTTTTCTATATTATAAAATAATCAGCTCTTTCGGAAACTCAGTAATATTTCTGTTTGAGCTTTCAGTAACAATGCAGACATCCTCAGTTCTGATTCCGAATTTATCGGGAATATAAATTCCAGGCTCAACTGATGTTGCGTTGCCTTTTTCAAATATGTCGTTGCTCCTCGGTGAAGCATTGAAACCCTCGTGTATATCAAGCCCGACGCCGTGTCCGAGGGAGTGTCTGAAATATTTACCCATATGCTTTTCTTCAAGCGCGTTATAAGCGGCAAAATAAACATCTGAGCATTTTGCTCCTGCTTTAAGTGCGTTTATTCCTGCAAGTTGTGCTTTCAATACAAGGTCATACATTTCCTTCATTTCATCGCTAGCGTATCCTACGGCAAAAGTTCTCGTCATATCTGAGTGATAGCCGTTATATGTTGCCCCGAAATCAATCAGCACAAAATCACTGTTTTCAATAACCCTGTTTGACGGTACGCCGTGGGGCATTGATGTATGAGCGCCTGTGAGAAAAATAGTATCAAACGAAACACCCTCAGAGCCGTTCTTAAGCATTGTGTAATCAAGATAAGCCTGAAGTTCTTTTTCCGTTTTACCCGCCTTAATATGATTCATCACTTCTTCAAGGCTTTTCTCAGCGATTCGCTGGGCGGAAATCATGTTTTGAATTTCCTCTTCATCTTTTATGTTTCGTATTCTCATAAGTTTATCATCTATATTGATAAACTCGCATTTTGTGGCCTCTTTGTAGTTTTGATATTGCCTCAATGTAATTGTTTCATTTTCAAAAGCAATTTTTCTTATATTGTGTTTTTTGCAAAGGTTTGAAATCTCATCTTTAAAACTCTGATTTATTTCGATTACCTTTAGTCCGCTTGACTTTGCGTGGTTTTGAGCAGTTTCGGTATACCTTGAATCAACAATATGGTAACCTGTTCCGTCACTTGTAATGAAAACAACGCCTTCGCTTGGGGAAAAACCGCAGAAATAATGCATATTGCTTTCGTTGAGTAAAAGCAATGCGTCAGCGTTTGTGTTTTTAATTAATTCTATTCCCTGTCTCTTATACACATCTCCGAGCCCACGAGAC
>UQFL01000073.1 GCA_900540305.1 uncultured Oscillospiraceae bacterium
TGCGATCGTCGGCAGCGTCAGATGTGTATAAGAGACAGGCTATGCACGGCGCAAAAAAGCTGATTCCGCCCTTACTTGCTATTACAAGTTTGCGAAGTTCGTTTTTATTCATCTCGTCGCTTCCGACACCTATGAGCGGACTTATCATAAAATTGCCGTCACTTTCAATTTTAGAGTCTACGCTTTTAATTGTAGAAATTACTTTTTTTCTGTAAAATCCATCCGCCGTAACTGCAATAATAATATGAATTACTAAAATAACCGCCATGATAATCCAATATGCCGGCATCGCCCCCGATTCTCTCATAGCCTGTGTGGTCTGATTCACAATATCTGCACTATTCTGTGACTGGCTTATAGTCATAAGATCTTTAAAAAGTTTAGTAAGCTGTGAAGAATAGACCACTGAAACAATCATTCTGGCAAAAAATTCTATCGCAAGGAAAAGTGTTCCCTGTCCGTACATTTTTCTAAAGAAGAAATAATACGGGCCAAAGATAAAAGCGCTCCAATTCCAGTTTAATTTTTTGTTTTTTCTGAATTTATCAATAAATTTCGGAAAATTATTTCCTACAGCTGTTGCAACATCCTCAACGGCAACATCGTCAATTTTCTCGTCTTTATTGAAAACATAAGCAGTTTGACCGTTAAAATTGAAATTCGGCGCAGAGTTTGAAGCATTTTGTTCTTCTGTAGGGCTCTTTCTGACAAAAGGCGACGCGTCCTCGATTTTGCCCTGAAAATCTCTGTTAAGATTTTCAAAAATAACGGGTGGTTTTTTTGTTGCCGCATTTTCATCTTTTTCCGCTGCCGGCTCTTCGTCAGAAGCTCTTTTGAAAACGAAGCCTTCAGCGTGAAGCCCTTCGTTTGCACACTTTCCGATTGAATTGTAGCACTCTCTGTGGTGCGGAGTTCCGCACACCGGGCAGGTTACAATATCGTCTCCCTCGGCAAACTGTTTGCCGCAAACAGGGCATTTATCGTTATTGTATAAAGACATACCAAACTCCTGTACATATATTTGGATATTTATTATACCTTAATTTATCATAAAAAATCAACAATTTGATTAAAATTAAGTGAATATATTTTTAACATTAACACCTTGAAATAGCGGCTAAAGTTGTATATAATATCATAGTCTATAAAGGAAATATTAAAATTGAAGAAATGTTTTGAAATGTAATCAAAACCGAAGCTAAGCAACGGAGAGATTTTATGGTTGAATTTGACGATTTAAGACTTAGGCTGCTCGAATCAGAAAAGCCGATTGAAAATTTAAGAGAAGCGCTTGCCATTGACCTTATCACAAAGGAAATTCAGGATCTTGAAGAACAGGCTGCCGCACCGGATTTTTGGGATAATATGGAAGAAAGCCAGAAAATCCTCAAAAAAACAGGCGCACTGAAATCAAAGCTTGAAAGCTACAATAATCTTAAAAACGATTATGACGATACGCTTATGATGATTGAGCTTGCAAACGAGGAAAACGACGCAAGTATGCTTGACGACTGCACAGAGTCAGTAAAAAATATTGAAAGCACTATTGAATCGCTTACTCTTTCAACGCTTCTCAGCGGTGAATATGACTCTAAAAATGCCCTGCTCACTTTTCACGCAGGCGCAGGCGGAACAGAGGCTATGGACTGGGCTGAAATGCTTTTCAGAATGTACACACGCTGGGGTGAACGCCACGGATACAAAGTATCCACGCTTGATTATCTTGACGGCGATGTTGCAGGTCTTAAGAGCGCAACAATACTTATTGAGGGTGAAAATGCATACGGCTATTTAAAGGGCGAAATGGGTATACACAGACTTGTAAGAGTATCTCCTTTCGACTCTTCGGGAAGACGCCACACATCATTCGCATCCCTTGAAGTTATGCCGGAAATCGACGATGATGTAAATGTTGAAATCCGTGAAGAAGACATAAAAATGGATGTTTACAGAGCGTCGGGCGCAGGCGGACAGAAAGTTAACAAAACCTCTTCTGCCGTAAGACTTACACATATTCCGACAGGCATTGTGGTTTCCTGCCAGATTGAGCGTTCACAGCATCAAAACAGAGAAGTTGCGATGAGAATGCTCAAATCAAAACTCGTTGAAATCAAGGAAAGAGAAAACCTTGAAAAAATCGAAGATATTAAGGGCGACCAGAAAGAAATCGCTTGGGGAAGCCAGATTCGCTCCTATGTATTTATGCCTTACACAATGGCAAAAGACCACAGAACAGGTTATGAAATGGGCAATATCAACGCCGTTATGGACGGAGATATTGACGGCTTTATCAACGCTTATCTCAAACAAAAGAGTGTTGAAGACGCAGAAAAAAATTAAAATATTCCACTTTTATTATTCCTCCTCCTGCAGAAAATAATTGCAGGAGGAGTTTTTTTATGAAAAATAATAAATATAAAAAAGCAGTTGCGTCTTTGGCGCTTATGATTTGCGTTGTTTTTGCAGGATGCTCAGTAAATGTTGACACCCCTGAAACAACTAAGGAAAGCGAGGAGCCGACTACTACGCAGAACACCACAGAAGGCACCACAAATGTTGCCGACACAACACTTCAGGCTTCCGATGTAAAGCTTGGAGTTGACGATTATGACCCAACACCGATAGTTTGGGGACCGGGAAATATTGAAAACCACCAAAGACCTACCGACCCTGTAAATCTTCAGAACAAATTCAGCGAACTGAGCGGTCAGTGGCTACTTGCTGACGACAAAAATATCTGCCTTACAATCGACGAGGGATATGAAAACGGATATACTGAGCAGATGCTCGACACGCTCAAAGAAAAAAATGTAAAGGCTATTTTCTTCTGCACTTATGACTATGTAAGAGACAATCCCGAAATCGTTCAGAGAATGATAGACGAGGGGCATATAGTTGGAAATCACAGCTATTCGCATTACAACATGACGGAAATTGACCTTGCGACAGCAAAGGAAGAAATCACTCTTATGCACGATTATGTAAAAGATAATTTTGATTATGATATGAAATATTTCCGTTTCCCCTCAGGCGAATTCAGCGAACAAACGCTTGCCCTTGCCGCTGATGTGGGATACAAGAGTATTTTCTGGAGCTTTGCGTATGAGGACTGGAACGCAGACAACCCGCCCGATGAAACACAGGCTTTTGAAAAAATCACATCATCAACACACAACGGCGCAATTCTTCTGCTCCACGCAGTTTCATCCACAAATGCAAACATTTTAGGCGATGTTATAGACGAAATTCAAAATCAGGGTTACACTTTCACAACTGAATTGTAATTGCCCAACGCTCTCTAAAATGAGAGCGTTTTTCTTTTGATTTTTTGTCGAATTTTTTATTGAAAATTTTATTAATTTTAAAAAATTCTATTGTTATATATTTGAGATTAATATATAATAAATCTAATGTTGAAATTTAGCACGGACAGAACTTTGTCCGTTTTGAAAGTGAGAGAATTATAAATGATTTTAACAAAGGATTTGGGAATTGACCTCGGCACGGAAAACACCCTTGTTTGCGACAGAAAGGGCAGAATTATCATCAGAGAACCGTCTGTTGTTGCAGTTGATGTTAAATCAAGGCGTGTGCTTGCAACGGGTAACGAAGCAAAAAGCATGATTGGCAGAACTCCCGGCTCTATCGTTGCGGTAAAGCCGCTTAAAGAGGGCGTTATTGCAGACTTTGATATGACTGCGGATATGCTCCACAACTTTATTTACCGTTCTTCAAAAACATCTATGTTCACAAAAACAAGGGTCGTTATCACCGTTCCGAGCGGTGTTACGGAAGTTGAGCGCAGAGCTGTTGAGGACGCCGCAAGAGCTGCGGGCGCACAGGAAGTTGAACTTTTGGAAGAGCCTATGGCTGCCGCTCTCGGCGCAGGACTTCCCGTTTTTGAAGCAACAGGCTCAATGGTTGTTGACATCGGCGGTGGCACCTGCGATGTTGCGGTAATTTCCCTTGGCGGCATTGCTGCAAGAAAGAGCGTTAAAATAGCAGGCAACGCACTTAACGAAGCTATTATCAACCATATGAAAAGAGCTCATAATTTACTTATCGGTGATATTACTGCCGAAGAAATAAAGATAAAAATCGGCTCCGTCAGCGAGTATGACGGCGAGGGCGGCGTTGAAGTAAGAGGACGCAATCTTACAGACGGTCTACCCAGCTCTATTGAAATAACAAGCGAAGAAGTAAGAAATGTACTTAGAGAGCCTGTAAATGAAATCGTTGAGGCTATAAGAGGAACACTTGAGGTTACGCTTCCCGAACTTGCGGCGGACATTATTGACAGAGGTATTTATCTTACGGGCGGAACTGCACTTTTAAGAGGTCTTCCCGAGCTTATCGCAAAGGAAACAAAAATAGCCGTGCATCTGCCGGAAAACCCCATGGATGTTGTTGCCGTGGGCACATCAGTTAAACTCAGAAGGGCAAGATAAAAATGAAAGAGCTTTTTAAAAGCAGAAGATTTAAAGTTATTTCGGGTGTTATTGCCCTTATCCTTGTCGGCGCTCTTATCTGCGCCGCAAACGGCAGGGGCGAAACTGCACAGTCAAGCATTATCGGAACTGTATTTACACCCGCTAACTGGGTTGCGACTAAGTTTTCAGACGCAATTGAATATGTTTTCGGCGAGGCTACGGGAAATTCTGATTATCTCAAAAGAATTGACGAGCTTGAAAAGCAGGTGGGAACACTTCAGGACAGACTTGCCGACTACGAAAATTTAAAAAAGCAAAACCAGCTTTACAAAGACGCACTTGGTCTTAAAGAGGAAAATCCCGACTATAACTTTGTTGAGGCAACTGTTACAAGCAGAGACGCCGCCGACATTTTCGGCTCTTACACGATTGACAGAGGTTCGTCATCAGGAATTAAAGCTGGTGACGCAGTTCTTTACGGAAATTACATTGTGGGCATAATTGACAAATGCTATCCTACATACAGCGTTGTAAAAACTGTTCTTGACCCGGGCTTTTCCGTTTCGGCTTATGAAATCGTTTCGGGCGAAATATCTTATGTAACGGGAGACGCTTCACTCGCCCCCGACGGAAAATGCAAAATGGCAAATCTTGATTCCTCAACATCTATCACCTACGGTTCAATCATTGCAACTGCGGGTATCAGCGGAAACATTCCCGAGGGACTTATCATAGGAACTGTTGAGGAAATTGACGAGGACCCAACTTCTATCGCCTCTTATGCGGTTATAGTACCCGGTGTTGATGTTAACAACATTTCAAACTGCCTTATACTCACCGACTATGAAAGCGAGGGGCAGTAATGGACCTTTCGTATAAACAAAAAACCACAAAAGCGGTTATTTACTGCGTTATAGTTGCGCTTGCCGCACTTATACAGAACACGGCAGGGCTGACAATTGAAATCGCAGGAGCTCGCTGTTTTCTGCTTCTCCCCGTATGTATGATACTCGGCACGGGAGAAGACGAACGATTTGCGGCGTTTCTTGCGCTGTTCGGCGGTCTTTTATGGGACCTAAGCGCACCGGCACATCTTGGTTTCAATTCCATTTTTATGTGTGTTATGTGCTTTTTCGGAGCTGCGCTTGTAACATATATTTTGAGAAACACATTTATTACAAATTTCATTTTCTCGGCTGTTATGATTGTTCTTTACAGCTTTTTATACTGGCTGTTCTTCATCATCATAAAAGACATAAAAGGAGCAGAACTTACTCTTTTCACCTTTTATCTGCCGAGTGCGGTTTATACTATTTTTGTAACTCCGATGATTTACTTCTGTTTAAGGCCCGTAAAAAGGGTGCTTAACAAACCCATTAAAATACTCAGCTGATTTAAAGCTGTTAAAAATTACAAGAAAGGAGAATTGCCTTGAAGAGCAGACATTTCAGTTTCAGATCTCTGGTAGCCATAATATTGGTTTTTGCCGTAGTCGGCGTTTTCGGATACACGCTTTATGACATTCAGATTGTAAACGGCGAATATTATAAGGCACAGAGCAACGCTACACGCACCTATACAGTATCTATTGAAGCGGCAAGAGGTGAAATCGTAGACAGAAATGGAAATTCGCTTGTTTCAAACAGACAGGGCAATTCAATAGTTCTTGATGCCGCTTATTTTCCCTCTCGCTCGGATAATGAAGCGAGAAACACAATCATTCTCAATCTCATAAACCTATTTGAAAGCAACGGGGAAGAATATGTAAACAATCTTCCGCTTCAAATCGTAAACGGTGAAATTGCTTTTACTGACGACGAGGACGCAGTTGCGACTATGAAGAGCAAGGATATGTTCAATCTTCAAAGCTACGCAACACCGCAAAACTGCTTTGACACAATGGTTGAGGAATACGGTCTTGAGCAATATGACACTGAGACTGCGCTCAAAATCGGCGCTATCAGATACGAGCTTACAAGACTTATGTTTTCAATAGAAAATCCCGTTACAATTGCGGACGATGTAAGCGACGCCACCGTAGCTGAAATAAAGGAAGACACGGTAACTTATCTCGGCGCAGATGTAAAAGCTGTTGCATACAGAGAATATGCGGACTCCACCTTGGCGCCGCACATTTTAGGAACAATCAGAAAAATCAACGCTGAGGAATACGCAGAACTTAAAGACAGCGGCTATGGCATTGACGATTACATAGGTGAAAGCGGAATTGAATCGGCAATGGAAAGCGAACTCAGAGGTATTCCCGGCGAACTTACAATAACAATCGACAGCGAGGGAAATGTTACCGAAGAGGTAACGAAAAACCCCATTCAGGGCAACACAGTTGTTTTGACAATAGACAAGGATTTACAAAAACTTGCACAGGATAAACTGAAAGAAACCTGCGACGAGGTAAGCGCAACAGAAAGCGCAGGCGCTGTTGTTGTTGAAGATGTCAACAACGGCGAAGTGCTCGCAGCAGCTTCCTATCCCACATATGATTTGCAGGATTATTACGACAATTATTCAAAACTTGCTTCAAATTCACGCAATCCCCTTTTCAACAGATTTGCACTCGGAACATATGCTCCCGGTTCAACATTCAAGCCGATGATGGCGTGCGCAGCGCTTGAAGAGGGCGTAATAGATGAAAACACAACTTTCCGCTGTGTCGGCACATTCAGATATTATGATATTACTTTCGGATGTCTCGACAACAGAGCGCACGGAAGTGAAAATGTAAGAGAAGCGCTTAGAGATTCTTGTAACATTTTCTTCTACAACTGCGCAGATAAGCTTGGAATTGCAAAAATGAACGAATACTCATCAATGTTCGGCCTCGGCGAAAAAACAGGCGTTGAAATAAGTGAATCGGCAGGCGTTCTTGCAGGTCCCGCAAGCGCTGAAAGATATAACAAGAAATGGCAGATGGGTGATACTATCCAAAGTGGTATCGGTCAGTCCGATAACCTTTTCACTCCCCTTCAGCTCAGCAACTACTGTGCAACAGTAGCAAACGGCGGTACAAGATACGAAATGCATTTTGTTAAAGCCATAATCAACTCATCAAACGGTACTGTTGAGGAAACAGGCGCTCAGGTGGCTGAAGAACTTCCGATTTCACAAAAAACATTCAACATCGTTCATGAAGGTATGAGAATGGTTGCTCAGCAGAACACGCTCAACTCCATTTTCAGCCCCACAGGCGTTAATGTTGCCTGCAAAACAGGTACATCTCAGGTTGTTAAAAACGGCGAGGTTGTAAACAACGGTTTCCTTATCACTTACGCGCCGTATGAAAACCCCGAAATATCCATTGCGTCAGCTATCGAACTTGCAGGTTCAGGTACTTCAACAGCGGATATTACGGCTTCCATTATTGATTATTACTACGCCAACAACACAGACCAAAAGCCTGCACAGAGCACAGGCTGTCTCTTATACACATCTGACGCTGCCGACGATCGCATAAGTGTAGATC
>UQFL01000074.1 GCA_900540305.1 uncultured Oscillospiraceae bacterium
TCTACACTTATGCGATCGTCGGCAGCGTCAGATGTGTATAAGAGACAGGTATAGGAACTATTAAGGCAGGCTTTTGTTTCAATATAAAGATAGTCGCCTTTAACATAGGGGTTGTAAAATTTCCAATCATCGTCAGTTGAACCTTTTACAAATACCCAGTCTAAAACAGAATTTTTTGAATACTGTATACCAGCCTGAGTAGTACTTTGAAATTCGGACACAACTACAGGCTCGTCGAGCTTGTCTGAATTGTTTTTATTCAAAAATAATATAATTCCTATTATTACGCATATAATGCAAAGGATAACAAAGTATTTTTTTCGCATACTTTTTTTATTATTTTCTAAAGTTATATTTGATGAGTTTTCATAATTATTAGTGCCGCAAGCACTGCAAAACTTTTCGTCATCTGATAATGCTTTTCCGCACTCTTTGCAATAATTCAATAGTATTTTCCTCTTTCTATCAGTCTCTTTATGATGTAGAATCACACTTTTGAGTTGTTTTAATTTGCTATTGCTTTTTATAAAACTATTTAGCACATAAAATATACCAAAACGGGATATAATTATAATACCATTTTGGTATATTAATGTCAAGTGATTATTATGAGATTGAAACAATTAAGAAAAGAAAAAGGAATATCGCAAGTTAAACTTGCAATGGATTTATCTGTAAATCAAAATACCATAAGCAGATATGAGAACGGTGAAAGAGAAGCTGATTATAATATGCTAATTAAAATTGCCGATTATTTTAATGTATCAGTTGATTATTTGCTTGAAAGAACAGAAAACAGAACTTTTTTGAAATAGAGTAAAAAACCCGCCTGCCGAAAATCGGCAGGCGGGTTTTTAATCATCTTTTAAATCTGTAACCCTTGCCCCATACGGTGTGTATGAAATCAAGCGAGGGGTCGATTTCTTTTATTTTATCTCTTATTCTGTTAACATGAACGGTTACGGTTGATGTTTCACCTATTGAATCATACTGCCATATTTCGTTAAAAAGCTCCTCCTTGCTGAAAACAGTGTCGGGACTGTTTGCAAGGTGGTACAGCAGGTCAAATTCCTTGTTTGTGAGAATGATTTCTTTATCGCCTATAAATGCTCTGCGTGATTTGCCGTCAAGTTTAAGACCGTCAATTTCTATTGTCTGAATCTGTGTTTCTTTTTGCTTTGCGGTCAGCCTTTCATATCTGCTGATGTGCGCAATAACCCTTGCCACAAGTTCGCTCGGTGAAAAAGGCTTTACAATATAATCGTCAGCGCCGTAGCCGAGACCTTTGATTTTATCAAGGTCTTCTTTTTTTGCGCTAACCATAATAATGGGAATATCCTTTTTTTCTCTGACTTTTTGGCACACCTCAAGTCCGTCCATTCCTGGCAGCATTATGTCAAGAAGTATGAGACTGAAGTCGTCATTTAAAGCCTTTTCAAGCCCTGTTATTCCGTCTGCCGCCGTTTCAACCTCAAAGGAATTAACTTCAAGATAATCTTTTTCGAGGGAACGGATATTTACATCGTCCTCGATTATAAGTACTTTTTTCATTTGGTTTCGCCCTCTTCATTGTTTTCAATTTTTGGAAGTGAAATGAATATTGAAAGCCCGTTTTGCGAGTTGTTCTGAGCCCATATCATACCGCCGTGAAGTTCTACTATCTGCTTGCATACGGCAAGGCCCAGTCCGCTTCCGTCGCTCACATTAGTGCGCGCTTTGTCCGCTCTGTAAAGCGTGTCAAATATTCGTGTCAGACTTTCTTGTTCAACTCCCATTCCGTTATCTGCTATTTCAAATAAAACGGAGTGTTCATATTCTGAAATGAAAAGCGTAATTTTTCCTCTTACGCCCTCTCTGCGGTATTTGATAGAATTGGAAATTATATTGTCGATTACTCTTGAAAATCTGTCCGTATCAATTCTGAGTTTAACATCGGATTTTGTTTTGTCTTGAATTTCATAGTCAAAATTATCCTCCTTAAGAAGATTTCCGATTTCCTTTGCGTATTCCTTAAAATCGCTAAGTGAAACCTCTTCGCAGTTGAGAGTTATCGTTCCGAGTTCAAGCTTTGATATAGTTAAAAGGTCGCTGAGCATTTTTTCCATTGAGTCCGCAGAATCGTATATCGTGTTGAGATACCTTTTCTGCTTTTCAGGGGTGTCCGCAATTCCGTCTCTCAGTCCCTCAATATATCCCTTGATTGAGGTTAGGGGAGTGCGCAAATCGTGTGCAATTCCCGCAATCATTTCTTTTTGCTGCTGGTCTGCTTTGTTTTGCCGTTCAATTGACTGTTTCACCCTCAGCCGCATATCGTTAAAGCTGACGGCAAGCTGACCAAGCTCATTTGTTGAGCGGTAATCTATTTCATATCCGAGATTGCCTTTTGCTATTTCGTTTGCACCCTTTGTTATTTTCTCTATGGGCCCGATAATCGTTTTCGATGTCATAAGTGATAAGACAATTATGGAAATAATAAATGTAAGAATACATATGCCTAAAATCATCCCTGCGTTGAGAGTTAAGTTGCCCACAATGTTTTCATTTGATGAGTTGAGGTCGGGCACTTCGTAATCTTTTTGAACAATGCAAATCAGATACTCTCCGCTTTGGCTTTCGGCTCGGTTTACGATTACAACACCGTCCTCGGCAAAATAATATGAGTTTTCGTCTGTTTTAATACTGTTGATTGACTGCGCCTCTTTGAAAATATTGCGTGATGGGTCTGTTGCATAAAATTCCTGCCCCTGTTTTTCTATGTAAACAAGCGCACCGTACTCTTCTATATCTGAAACGGATGATTTAAGTTTTTCCGTCTTTTCACTGTCGCTTGTATTTTCGTCAACTAAAACATCTGTGATTATATCCAAAGTCTGGCTCCATTGAATCTGGCTCAATGCGCCGTAACCCTGTGAGGATACCAGCGATATATCAAATTTGTTTTTTGTGGTGTTTACGAAAACCGCCGCAAGAGTCGACAATATCAAAATCGGCACAACAATCGCCAAAACGGATGTGATGACAATTCGTGTGTTTATTTTGAAGTTTTTTGTTTTAGACGGTATTGTGCTTTTACTTAGTTTTGCCATAATTAACCTTTAATTTGTTTTGTTGTTATTCAAACCAGATGGGGTTTGTAAATGCCTTGATAAACGGCGGTAGGTTTGAGGAGTTTTTACTGCCGAGGAATTTCTTTTCAACAGTATAATACAGAGATTTAAGCGGGCCTTTGAATTCATAAGTTACTTCGACACGCACAAAGCCTTTGTTTTTCACCTCGCAGGAAAATGCCATAATATCAGTTTTTACATCTACCTTTGAGGCGTAAATTACCTCTTCGTTGTTGTAAACCTTAACGGTATGGAAGGCGGGGAGTTTGGTAACGGTAACCTGAACTTCTATGCCTTTTTTAAATTCCACGGTATCGCCGATAACTGCGTCGTTACAGGTGAGTTCAATCATCGTTGAGTTCGGCGAATTTGTTATAACGCTTCTGCCTTCTTTCAGCGCTTTTAAAATAGCCTCTGATGTCTTATCCTCTGCGTAAACTATTGTTGTGGGAATTGCAATTATGTTTAAACCTGCATAATCCCTGTGATAATCAGACCCGCCGACTGCGGCGATTTTTTTGCCCATTAAAAGCTGTCTGACCCACCAATCTCTGTTTTTCATATTGTCAGAATGTTGAACGGTGTTCCAAACTTCTGCGCAGTCACAGTAAAGGTCGTCTATATCAAATCTGAAACCGCATTTTGAGCAAAACGGATGATTGAGGCAGACAACAGCGCCTGCTTTTTTGCATTCATCTATAATCTTTGCATAGTCTTCTTTTGTTTCAAGCTTGTACGGCTTTTCAACGGGCACTTTTTCGCCCCAAATATTAACATGACCGTTTTCGCCTGTAATCTCTTCACCGGGGATTATAAGCATATCCGAATCATAATAACTGTGTTCAACAGAGCTGTAATTGTGGTCTGTTATAATCATAAAATCAAGCCCTGCTGCACGGCATCTGTCAACAAGCTGTCCTTTAGTAAGATCGCCGTCACTGTTCAATGTGTGCAAATGGGTATCACCCTTATACCATTTTCTTTCAGCCATAATTTACCCCCGTGTTTTATTAAAAAAGAATATTTATAATCTAATACTATCATAAATTTTATAACTTATCAATATACAGGTTTTTCAAGTGTTTTTTTGAATTGTAAACCTATAAAGAATAAAAAAGTTGACAATTTGTTTTTTGCGAGGTATAACATTATTAGTTTTTTTCGGAGGTGCTATTATGGAAAATACAGTGAAAAAGAAAAAAATAAATTTTAAAACAATAGATATTGTTTATATCGGCGTTTTTGCGGCAGTTATTGCAGTTTGTTCGTGGATACAGATTCCGCTGACAGTTCCGATTACTCTTCAAACTCTCGGAATTTGTACTGCCGCAGGTCTTTTAGGTTTTAAAAGAGGTACTTTGTCCGTTGTTGTATATGTGCTGCTCGGTCTTGTGGGCGTTCCTGTTTTTGCAGGTTTCAGCGCAGGTGTCGGCGTGATTTTCGGCGTTACTGGCGGCTATATTCTCGGTTTTATATTCACAGGCGCAATAACGGGATTTTGCGTAGACCGTTTCGGTAAAAAGCTGTCTGTCTATATTCTTTCAATGGTGGGCGGCGTTATTGCCTGCTATATTTTCGGCACCATTTGGTTTTTGATTTTCTATGCTAAAATGGGCGAACCGATGTCGTTGTGGAGTGCGCTTACAATGTGCGTGTTTCCTTTCTTAATTCCCGATGCAGTTAAAATTGCCGTTTCTGCATTTATTTGTTTAAAGATTGGTAAATATGTTAAAAATTAGGTATCATCATTTAAATTGTCTGCCCAGGTTTGAGGGCAGGGGCTACAGCGGCGACTTTTGCAAAAATCTTTTGTCTGTTAAACAAAGATTAGAAAACGGGGAAGAATATGAACTCGTATGCGAAACCGACGATATATGCGTTTGCTGTCCTAATCTCAAAAACGGCGTTTGCACAAGCGAAGATAAGGTAAACAGATACGATGTTTTGACCCGTGATAACCCCAACTCGGATATTTCAGAGATATGCTCCGACTGCAGCTGGTATTCAGTATGCAAAAAATTTCAAAAAAAGATTATATAATTTAGTAATAAATCTTGTAAAAATTATATAAATTTAGTATAATATCTCTGTAAATTTTCAAATAGATAAAATTACGGAGGAATATAATATGTCTAATTGCTGGCTTAACGGCAAAACCTGTATTGTTACAGGCGCTTCCGGCGGTATGGGCGCAGGCATTGCCGCAACTCTCATTAAAAAACACGGTTGTAAAGTAATCGGTGTTGCAAGAAGCGAACCGAAAATGAAAAAGTTTATTGAAGAACTCGGTCCTACATATGCAGAGCAGTTTTCATACAAACTCTTTGATGTTTCTAAGAATGAAAACTGGGTTGAGTTTGCTGAGGAACTTAAAGAACAGGGCGTTAAGGTTGATGTTCTTGTTAACAATGCTGGTATCCTTCCCAAATTCAAGAGATTTGACCGCTATGATATGCAGGAGATTGAGAATGCTATCAATATCAACTTCTATTCCTGCATTTATTCAATAAAGGCATTTCTCCCCATGCTTCTTGAAAGCGATGACCCCGGTATCATTAATATCGACTCATCCGCTGCTCTTATGAGCCTTGCAGGCACAAGCATTTATTCAGCTTCTAAGGCAGCTCTCAAGGGCTTCACAGAGTCACTCAGAGAAGAGTTTAGAGGCAAGGTTTATGTTGGACTTGTTTGCCCCGGCTTCACAAAAACAGATATTTTCCGCGATCAGGAGAATGAGGGCGGTAAGGGCGAAAAGATAATGAATATGATTTCAACCGACTGTGATCTTATGGTTAAAATGATTATGTTCGGCATCGCTCACAAGCAGGCTCTTCAGATTCACGGAATGGACGCTCACGCTATGAGCGTTTTCGGAAAATTGCTCCCCGTAAGTGGCTCACGCCTCTTCAGTGCAATTATGAAAGCTGCCGATATTGACCTTTTCGACGATGTATTTAAGGACTAATTCGGATTTTTAAAGAGCGAAGCAGTACAATGGCGTACTGTTTCGCCCTTTTGCGTTTTTAAGCAAATTTTTCAATTTAAGGAGAACACAGATGAATTCTGCAACAGACATAACAACCCAAAAACATATGAATTTTAAAGAGATTGCGGCTTACTCGCTCGGACTTTTCGGATTTCAGGCAATTGTTGGTCTTCTCAATTCGTATCAGGCGGAGTTTGACGCTTCAATCCTCGGTGCAGATATTGCCGTAGTAGGTATTCTTATACTTGTGGCAAAAATCGTATCTGCTATATTCGACCCCGTTGTCGGCAATCTTATCGACCGCTCAAAATCAAAACTCGGCAAATTCAAGTCAATGATAGTTTATTCGCTTGTTCCGCTTCTTGTAATGAGCGCAGTTGTATTTATAAATGTTCCTTTTAAAGACAATAAAATTGCAGTTTATGTGTGGATTTTCGTTACATATCTTATATGGAGCCTTGCAATGACTCTCGGT
The DNA here is from genome assembly GCA_900540305.1 of uncultured Oscillospiraceae bacterium. Taxonomy (GTDB): domain Bacteria; phylum Bacillota; class Clostridia; order Oscillospirales; family Acutalibacteraceae; genus Eubacterium_R. Next base: position 6,569 of record UQFL01000074.1, read on the forward strand.
GATGTGCCGTCTCAGGGTATTGCTTCCGTTCTCACTCCTAACCCAACGGAGAGAACAAATGTTGTTTCAATTTCAAACACTTTCAAGCAGATAGGCTTTTCAGCTTGTGTTGTAATCGTGCCCATCGTATGCCTTATAATTCCCAACGGCTCAAAGGTATTTGTTTCTTCAGGTGAAACAGATACTCCCATGATTGCAAGCGAGTATTTCTGGACGGCTGTTCTTACAGCAGTGCTCGGATGTCTCCTTTTTGCTCTCATTCCTATGATTAACAAGGAAAGAGTTCCCTATGTTTCGGGAAATAAAACAACATTTTCAGATATGCTCAATGCACTTAAAACAAATAAGCCATTAATGCTCGTTATTGTTTCTTATTTCCTCGGCTTCGGCAGACAGATGGCAATGGGTATCCAGGTTCAGGCAGCAAATGTTCTTCTCGGTTCACAGAATCTTGTTGCCGTGCTAGGTATTGTAACTGCTGTCGGCTCAATGATAAGCATGGCAGTCTGCCCGGTTCTTATCAAGAAGTTCGGTGAAAGAAATGTTTATCTTATGATGTCTTTCTACGGCTTCGGTATTTCCGTAATTTCGTTTATCGTGGGTCATTTCTGGTTTCAGAATCCCGATAATATGGTGCTCACAGTTCTTTTCTACGCAACGCTCTTCCTTATCGGTTTGCAGTTTGCCGCTGTTACACTTATGCCGATGATTATGACCGCGGACTGTGTTGATTATTACGAATACGAAACAGGCAAGAGAATGGACGGCGCAGCATATTCAGTGCTCACCCTTACAATTAAGGTTTGCCTTGCGCTTGGAACAGCTCTCGGTCTCATCTTCATTCAGTTCTCAGGTTATTCAGATACTGTTGCACAGATTACGGCAGGAACCGCAAGCGGCTTTGATACAAAAACAAAAGACATAGTATTCTTTGCATATACAGTAATGCCCGGAATACTCGCTCTTCTTTCAACTATTCCTATGTTTAAATACAACATTGTAGGCGAAAAGAAAGCAGAGATTTCAAAAGTTCTTGCAGAACGCCGCTCGGCAAAATAAAATATAATTAACGCCCGCTGAAGCTAATTGGCTCAAGCGGGCGATTTTTTATATTAAATTAATATTAAAATTCTTTATTTTATAG
>UQFL01000075.1 GCA_900540305.1 uncultured Oscillospiraceae bacterium
GAGATCAGCCTCGGTCTCGTGGGCTCGGAGATGTGTATAAGAGACAGATATGAAAGAGCGTACAGTAAAGCCGTTTGGCATTAAAGACAAGATAGGCTATTTGTTCGGCGACTTCGGAAATGATTTTACATTTCTCCTATCATCAAGCTTCCTTATGAAGTTTTATACCGATGTTATGGATGTTGACGGATATATTGTCGGAATAATTATGATGATTGCCCGTTTTGTTGACGCATTTACGGATGTTGTAATGGGCAGAATTTGTGACAGGAGCAAAACAACTCCCGTAGGCAAATTCAAACCATGGATTCGCCGTATGTGCGGTCCGGTTGCTATAATGTCATTTCTTATGTATCAGAGCTCCCTTGCGGGTATGCCTCAGTGGGCAAAAATTGCTTATCTGTTCATAACCTATATTCTTTGGGGCTCTGTTTTCTACACTTCAATCAATATTCCTTACGGTTCAATGGCTTCTGCAATTTCTCCCGAACCCGGCGACCGTCAGTCGCTCTCAACATTCAGAACAATGGGCGGCGCACTTGCCGGCGGTATTGTAACTGCGGTTATTCCGCTTGTTGTTTATGACAATGTTAACGGCCAGGATATTATGAACGGCGGTAAATTCACAGTTGCAGCAGGCATATGCTCAGTTCTTGCCGTAATCTGCTATCTTCTTTGCTATAACCTTACAACAGAACGAGTTAAAACTGTTGTTTCTGAAGAGGAGTTTAAGAAGAATAACATTGGAATGATGTTTAAAAATGCGTTTAAAAACAGAGCGCTTCTTTCAATCATTGTTGCTTCTATCGTTATGCTTCTTGCACAGCTTACAATTCAGCAGATGTCAAACTATGTTTTCCCCAACTATTACGGAAACGCAAAGGCTCAGAGCCTTACAGTTGTAATTATGGGCGCAGGTATGCTTGTAGCAGCGGTAATTGCTAAACCGCTTTCACTCAAGTTTGGTAAAGCAGAAATAAGCGTTGCGTCAAACTTGCTCGCAGGCGTTGTGTGTATTGCGCTTTACTTCATCCGTCCGCAAAATGTTTGGGTATATGTTGCATTCCAGGCTGTTTGCTGGCTCGGTCTCGGTGTATTCTCAATGGTAACATGGGCGCTTATTACGGATGTTATCGACTATTCTGAAATTAAAAACGGAATCAGAGAGGACGGTTCGGTTTACGCTCTCTATTCCTTTGCAAGAAAACTAGGTCAGGCGGCTTCTGCAGGTCTTACAGGCGCTTTGCTTACTCTTATCGGATATGACAAGAGCACTGCGTTTGAAGAGAGCGTTAAGAACGGAATTTTCGATATTTCAACTCTTGTTCCTGCAGTTGGATTTATAATTCTTGCTCTTGTGCTTTGGTTCTGGTATCCGCTTCATAAAAAGCAGGTTGATGAGAATGTTGCAATTCTCAAAGAAAAGCACAGCGAAAATCAGTAATTTAACTATCTATCTATAACAATGTAAATAAATATTTAAAGCCGCCGTGTTTTTGCGGCGGCTTTAGTAAATCAGGAGAAATATTATGAGAAAAGTTTTAAACATCAACAGAAAATGGGCGTTTACAAAGGAGTGGAGCGATATTCCGAGCGAAGTGCCTAAGAATTGGAATTTCGTAAATCTTCCCCACACTTGGAATGGCATTGACGGTCAGGACGGCGAAAACGATTACTACCGCGGAAAATGCCTTTATGTGAGAAGTCTTGAAAAAGAAGATCTCCCAGAGGCGGACAGATATTATATTGAGTTCAGAGGAGCAAATTCATCTGCTGAGCTTTATGTGGACGGAAATAAGATTGCCTGCCATGACGGCGGTTATTCAACTTGGAGAGCCGATATTACGGATTATCTTAAAAATCCCGTTTCTATCATTGCTGTTGCTGTTGATAACAGCGCAAACGAAACTGTTTATCCTCAGATGGCAGACTTTACATTTTACGGCGGACTTTACAGAGATGTAAATATCATCGCTGTTTCAGAATCCCATTTTGACCTCGATTATTACGGCGGTCCTGGAATAATGGTAACTCCGCAGATCAGCGGAAATAACGCTTCAGTTCAGGTTCGTGTATTTTTAAGCAATGCCGGGGGTGGCGATGAACTTGAATTTGTTGTTAAGGATGCGCTCTCAAATGTTGTGGCAACTAAAACACAGAGCGCTTCTTTAACCGAAGCACAGATTGATATTGAAAATGTTGTTTTGTGGCACGGCAAAAAGAATCCCTATCTTTATACTGCGGAAGTTTTGCTTAAAAGAGAGGACAAGATACTTGATAATGTAAGCACAAGATTCGGATGCAGAACTTTTGAGATTGACCCAGAAAGAGGCTTTATTCTCAACGGCGAAGAATATCCGCTCAGAGGCGTTTCAAGACATCAGGACAGATGGGGAATAGGCAACGCACTTCTTCCCGAGCATCACAGAGAGGATATTGAGCTTATATGCGAGCTCGGCGCAACAACAATAAGACTTGCGCATTATCAGCACGACCAGTATTTCTATGATTTGTGCGACGAAAAGGGACTTGTAATCTGGGCTGAAATTCCGTACATTTCAAAGCATATGAAAACTGGCAGAGAAAATACCATAAGCCAGATGAAAGAACTTGTTACCCAGAATTATAATCATCCGTCAATAGTTGTATGGGGACTTTCAAACGAAATTTCAATGGCAGGTTCAGACCCCGATTTGATTGAAAACCATAAAATCCTTAACGACCTTGTTCATGAAATGGACAGCACAAGAAAAACAACTATTGCCGTTGTTTCAATGTGCGACATCCATGACCCGTACATTCAGATTCCCGATGTGATTTCATACAATCATTACTTCGGCTGGTACGGCGGCGATACTTCTATGAACGGTCCTTGGCTTGATAATTTCCATAAGGAATTCCCGAATATTCCTATCGGTATGAGTGAATACGGCTGTGAGGCGCTCAACTGGCATACTTCAAAGCCAACTCAGGGAGATTATACAGAGGAATATCAGGCTTATTACCACGAGGAGCTTATAAAACAGCTCTTCACCCGTAAATATCTGTGGGCAACTCATGTTTGGAATATGTTTGACTTCGGCGCAGACGCAAGAAATGAAGGCGGCGAAAACGGTCAAAACCATAAGGGTCTTGTAACATTTGACCGTAAATATAAGAAAGACGCTTTTTATGCTTACAAGGCTTGGCTTTCTGATGAGCCGTTTGTTCATATCTGCTCAAAGAGATATGTTGACAGGGTAGAGGATGTAACGAAAGTTACAGTATACTCAAATCAGCCAGAGGTTGAACTTTTCGTAAACGGAAAGAGCGTTGGCAAAAAAGCCGCACCTGATCACTTCTTCTATTTTGAAATTGAAAATAAGGGCGAATCTCAAATCGTTGCAGTTGCAGGCGATTGCCGTGATGAAAGCGTAATAAGAAAAACAGAAACCTTTAACGAGGCTTACAGACTTCGTGAAAAGGGCGCTATTCTCAACTGGTTTGACATTACTGAGCCAGAGGGATATTTCTCTATCAACGATAAAATAAGCGATATAATGAGCTGTGAGGGCGGCAGAAAGATATTCGAGGGTCTTTTCGCAGGAATTCAGGAATCTATGCAGGGCAAAGAACACGCAGGTTTCGAGATGAATGAAAACATGATGAAGATGATGGGCGGATTTTCCGTTGTGAGACTTTCAAATCTTATGGGCACAGCAGGAGTTAAGTTTACAAAAGAACAGCTTCTTGCAATTAATGCTCAGCTCAATACAGTAAAAAAACCGTAATTCAATATAGGTGAAAATTAAGGAGCGTTTCCGAGTGGGAAACGCTCCTTTTATATTGCTTTAATTCAGTTAAGTGCAAACTCTAAAGTTTTGCTTTCTCCCGCTTTGAATTCAACGATTTGGGTATCGTCTGCAAGTCCGCAGGATATATCTATTGTTTGGTCTATATCAGATGTGATGGTAACTTTTGCCGTCTTGTCTGTCAAATTCCATTCAAGAGATGTTATTTCTGCTCTTGTTCTTGCTCGAACGCCTGTTATTTTACCGCTGTTAAATCCGCTTTCGGGAACGCACGGCAGAATTTCTATTTCGCCATCGTTTGAGTAAATAAGCGCCTCGTTTACTATTCCGAGATAACCAAGCTCAAAGTCTGTGCAGTAACAGCTGTCACGGTCAAAATTATGATTTGTCATAAGTGAATCATAATAAATCTTGCTGTTCATGAGAGTGACAAGCGATTCGGTCAGGTCAGTCCTGTTTTTAAGCCTTGTGCTTATAAGACTTCTGTGAACAAGCGCGTGGCTTGCTTCGTTTTCACTTGTTCTGTTTATGATAGCCTGTTCGCACGCTGTTTTAAGTTCTTCGTTATCCTGCGTTTCGTTCATAGGCCATGCGCAGTAAAGATGGCTGAGATGTCTGTGCTCATTGTTTTCTTCAAACTGATTGCACGCCCATTCTTTCAGTGCGCCTGTATCGTCATAAGTGTAAACAGGGACATTGCTTTTAAGTTCTTCCCATTTACTTGTGTCTGCATTTTCGTCAATGTCTTTCATAACATTGATAAGCATTTCAAGATTGCTGTTGCACGCCGAAATGTCAATAGCGCAGTTCGCAGTTGATGGGCTGTTGTAATTTGCAGGGTTGTTTTCGGGAGAGTAGCTCGGAAGAATACAGTACTTTTCTCCGTCCTCAAGCGTTGTTTTACCCTCTTCATAATGAATATTTCCCTGAGCATCGGTGTAATATTCTGCGCTCATAAGCTGATCCCAGTAGTTGGCGCTCTTTATAAGAAGCGGAAGAAGAATTTCTTTTTCAAGGTCAAGGTATCCTCTCTCCTCGATTGCCTTAATGTCCTCGTCCGTAAGGTCGTCGGCAGTTGTGGAAAGTACGGATTTTAAATCGTTAAGATTAAATTCATCGCTGAGCGGAATCTGAATATTTCCGTAGCACTGAATTGTTTCGTATAACGGCTGAAGCAACCAAGAGGCGCCTGCGTTCCAGTATCTGAACGGGTAAGGATAGCAGGTTTCAGTGATTACTGCGCAGTCTCCGTCCGTGTTAACGGGTGCCTGAATTGCGTCTGTGAAGCCGTGTGTAGCAGTTGCGTTTTCCTCCCAATCAGGCATCTGCCTTAAAAGGAAATACACATATCCTATCGGTGCGGACGAAATATTACTTGTATTCATTGAGGAAATCTGAAGATTTACATTTGCGTCCATTGTATATTTGCTTCCCCAGCCTGTGTTCCATTCTCCTGTCCACATACCGTAAAGCCTGCTTGTTGAATAGCCTGCACAGCAGAGGTAAGCGTATCTGCCAGAGTAATATGCTCTCTCGGCAAGCGCACTGCTTATTTCTTTTTCGCCTTTTGCGTTTTTAATCAGCTCGTCATTTGAAAGAGTGCTTGAGCCGCCTTCAAGTTCAAATGTAACAGCCTCAAACTGAGGTGAGTATATTTCAAGGTGGTTATTGAGCGCCTCTTTATAATCAAAGCTACCGTTTGCAGAGTATTTTTCGGCAACACTCTGCGCATTTTCGTTTAACTCATCAATGAGTTCATAATTTTCCTGAGCAGCAAATTCGTCAATGCTTCCCATTTCGTGTGTTCTGTCGGATACAGTTATAAGATATACGGATCTTGCACCGCTAATTTCAATCTGAGGGTTGCCATCGCCAACATACTGTTCATCGTCAACTGATTTTCCCTGTGAAATTTCTTTTGTTCCGCCTTCGCACACAACATATGTAAGTGTTGCATAGCCGCCCTCTTTTAACTCGCTGTTTTCATAGTTCGGATAGTGCGCAACCATTGCGATATAAGAACAGTCATCGGAAACAAGCTTTTTATATTTTAAATCTACTTCATTTCCGTCGCCGTAGTTTGCAATGGTGGAAATATCGTCAATAGAAAGTGTTATGTTTAACGGAGTTCCTGTATCAGACTGTGAAAGCTGTGTAACGGTAACATCGTCTGCTTTTGAGGTGAAAGTTTTTCTTTCCCATGTTCCGTTTTTGTCGGTGTATTTTACTCCCGTCTGTGCAGTGGAGTAATCCGTGTAGCGGATATAGTCCTTTGCTCTTTCCTTTTCGCTGGAAATTCTAAGCTGACCGCCAGGATGGTAGTAATACACATCGTCATAGCTTGCATCGTCAACAATGTCCTCACCTTTGACAATGCTTTGCTTAACATATTCAAGCTCGTCTGATGTGTCAGGGCAGGTGCGCTGATTCTTGTTAGGCAGTATAAAGTGAATGTTTTGGAAGATAAATGTATCTTCATAAGGCGCACCGCTTGTGATAACGCCCTGTCTGCCGTTTCCGCAAACCATTCCCTGACGCCATGATTCTGTTGAATTTTTCCTTGTTGATGACAGTTCTTTGTAGTCTGTGCTGTATGAAATCTTGGAGTTATCTGTAAAAATACCGTCTATGCTCACATCGGAAGATGCGCTGCAAGCTGCCAGATTTAATACAAAGCAGCCGGAAAGAACCGCCGCTAAAATTTTTGTTGTTTTTTTCATAAATTTATCACCCGGTTAATTATATCATAATAATATTTACAAAAAGGCGACACGATTGTTGAATTAATGTCGCGTTAATGTTATATTGTAGTTGGTGATGATATGTTAGAGTTTGAATGGGACGGAATCGTTTTTGAATTTGTAAATTGCTCAGGCGGAAAACTGCTTGAAAAAATAGCAATGCACAGCCACTCCAAAAACAGCTTTGAACTTCATTTTATCCTTTGGGGAGAGGGCACGCTTGCAACTGCTCACGGCAGTTATAATATGAGCGAGGGTAATTTGTTTGTTACAGGGCCGTTTGAGGAACATTCACAGATTCCCAACGAATTAAATCCTGTTGAAGATATTTATATATATTTTCAAATAAAAAAGCTTGTTAATGTAGGAAAGCTTGCTCAAAAATTTATTGAAACTCCTTTTTTCTATTGTCAGCATTTTGACCGCATTGTTGCAAAGCGTATTTATTATGAGTTTCAAAACCGCAGAGTTGGCTGGAAACATTCGGTTTGCGGTCTTATGCAGGCGCTGTTAACTGATATTTCACGGCTTTATCTTCCCGAGGAGTATGAAGTTAAGAACGCAGAGGAAAATGAAAATCTTAATGAAAAAAGGTTTATGATTATTGAGAAAATGTTTTTATATGAGAAAGATTTCACTCTTTCTCAGCTGTCATCAAATCTCGGCTTATGCGAAAGGCAGACGCAGCGTCTTTTGAAGAAATCTGTCTCTTATACACATCTGACGCTGCCGACGATCGCATAAGTGTAGATCT
>UQFL01000076.1 GCA_900540305.1 uncultured Oscillospiraceae bacterium
ATATCAGCCTCGGTCTCGTGGGCTCGGAGATGTGTATAAGAGACAGCTATAACTAAAAATGTAACAGTTTTTCTACTCTTCTTATCGACATTATTTAAAAGAAAAGGTATTGACAAACACTGAAAGATCAAAAAGTAATTAGCAAGCCTTGCGAAATAGTTTGCGGTTCCAAACAGACCCACGAACATTATTTCTGCATTTAAGAATGTTAAGTTTAAAAACAGGTTTTCGCTAGGACTTGTTTTCTTAGCCTTTAAGTATTTTTGCATAAAAAATGACAAAATCATAGGGGCGGCACAAGCTGCAACGCGAAGAGGATTTACTCCATCGCCTGAAAATGAATCTATATTATATTCTTCACCAAGCAATGTTGTAATATCAACAATAGTACCTAACATTCTCTGAAGAAAGATGCCTGCAATTCCAAATGCAATTAAAGAAATATAAGTTGCTTTTGTCCAAGGCTTGTATACCAATAACGGGACAATTAAAAACATTATAGCATAGGGGTGAAAAAGAGAAGCGATTATTATCCAAATAATAAAACTTATATATTTTTTGTTTAAAAACCTGTCTACGGCAACAAGACTGAAAGCAATAGAAACACATTGTTTTATTGCAGCAAGAGAAAACAAATATGTTCCGGTTGTGAATAATAAAAATACAGAAAGCCATATATTGCTTGTGTACTTTTTGATAAACCAGAGATATATAACTATTGTAACACCAGCATATAGCATTAAGAAATCCTGGGATGAAAAGCCTAAGTATTTTATTGTCCAGTTTACTAAATTAAAGGCAGGATTGGCTCCGATGTTCCAATTAATTTCATGTAAAAGAGGAATCGTGTTTGGAGTAAGATAATCATATATTTCCAAATATGTTTCAGTATCGTTATATTTTGTTCTTAACCCAACAAATAGTATCATTCCTAATGCCATTATAAAATAAAAAAGTTTATCTTTAGTTTCATAGTTTCCAAGTTCTTTTTTATATTTAGAATGAGCATGAGAAAATGCAGCAAATACAAAACTGAATATAGTAATAGGTAGTAATTCTAACATAGTTTCTCCGTCAATATTTAGCAGATATTTGACAGTAAATAATTTTTTCTTTCAAGAATATACTTATTCAAAATATTTTGATCAAAATTGTTTTTAGAAAAGTCAGCAGCTTCCTTTCCTAAACTTTTTATTGTTTCTTTACTGACAGTGCTAAAAATGTTTTCAAGCGCCATTGTGTTATTTGGGGGAACTAAAATTGCTGTTTTATTCGGGATAACTGCGTCTCTTGGACCCGGAATATCACTGACTATTGCGGGAGTTCCCATTGCAGCAGATTCAATAACTACATTACCAAAACCTTCTCGGTAACTTGGCAATACAAGCATATCTATTGCTGCAAAATATTTTTCTACATCATTTACCGCACCAACAAATTTGATTTGATTATTACTTTTAGCATTGCTTAGAAGGTCGTGATTAAGTTCTTGTTCATTTTCAAATTCGCCAACCATTAATAGTTTTGCGTTATGAGCGGAGTTTAAAAATGCCTCTAAGAGTTCGTCTATTCCCTTATCTTTAGTTATTCTTCCAACAAATCCGTAGATGAAGTCATTTTTTGAATATCCAAGTTTGTTTCGAATTTCATTTCTCCATTCAGTACGGTTTTCAATACTAAAGCGGTCTAAATCAATGCCCCCGGTGCTTCCGTTCCAAACAACCGTCGCTTTGTTTTTTGCAAAAATACCTTCCGCAACACCAAGTTCTAAATTGGACCTACTAACGCATTCTATTGAGGATGAAAGACGGCAGGTGATTTTTTCTAAAAATTTTAAAATTACTTTTAAGATTCCTTTTGCACCAAGGTATCGAAATCCCATCAGATGATAATTTCTTATTTTTACCCTGCAAATTTTGGCTGCTATTGCACCATAAAGGGCTGCGTTCGGAGTTGAGTACTGAATAAAATTAAAAGATTCTTGTTTGAAAATCTTTATTAGTTTTCTTATAACTGATATGGATTTAAAAATGGATAACCCTCTAGGCATATCAACAGGAATAAAATGGATTTTTTCTCCCAATTCCGATTGCAATGAGTCGTCTGAAGAACATATAACAGAAACATCAAAACCATTTTCAGATAAATATTTCAACTGTGGAATGAAAAAAGCTCTTACTGTGACAGGTACTGTCAAAATATAGCATATTTTATTCATTATTTTATCCTTCTTGCAGGAACGCCTACATATGTTCCTTTTTCATCGATATTTTTTACTACAACTGCTCCTGCTCCGATTATTACATCAGAAGCAATTTTGATTCCCTGAATAACCTGAGCGCCTATACCGATATGGGTATTTTCTCCCACTTGCACATTACCGGCAAGCGCTGTTTTAGGTGATAAATGCACGAAATCTTTTAAAATATTATCGTGTTCAACTATCGTTGAAGTGTTAATTATGCAATGCCTGCCTACTGTTGCGCCAGGGTTTATAACTGCGTTTGCCATTATAACTGTACCTTCTCCGATACTAACGCCAATCTTTGAAACAACAGCTCTCGGATGAATGGCGGTGTACCATTTTACAGGTAATTCCTCCGATATTTTTTTGCGTACAGATGGATTTCCTATTGCAACAACAAATTCACAGTCTTGGTAATTTGCATATTCGTCTATCTTTCCCAAAACGGGTATTCCAAGAACATTTTTTCCTTTTTCACAACCATCATCAAGGAACCCAACAACGGTATCTCCACTTGAAATTATAATATCTGCGATAACCTCTCCATGGCCGCCTGCACCGATTATGATTACAGTTTTAGACATTAGCAACTTCCTTTTCTGTTTGAGGTGTACCCGTGAATACTTCCATAGTAGCGCTTGTATCGGAATTTATTCCTTCGCGCTTTATAACATTTTTTACTGTTAAAAATAAAATTTTGATATCAAGCAAAAGGCTGCAATTGTCTACATAATAAACATCCATATCAAATTTTTCTTCCCATGTAATGGAGTTTCTGCCGTTTGCCTGAGCCCAGCCAGTAAGACCGGGTTTTACTTCGGCGCGTCTTATTTGATGTGCGTTGTATAACGGTATGTACTGAACAAGCAGAGGTCGGGGACCGACAACGCTCATATCGCCTTTAAGAATATTGATGAGTTCAGGAAGCTCGTCAAGGCTTGTATTCCTTAAAAACATACCGAATTTGGTAAGTCGTACTTCATCGGGTAATAACTCGCCGTTTTTATCTCTTTCGTATGTCATTGTACGGAATTTATAGAGAGTGAAAATTTCATTGTTTAATCCAGGTCGCTCCTGCTTGAATATAACAGGGGAGCCTAATTTTGTTTTTACAAGAATTGAAACAATAAGAAGAATGGAAGAGAATAATATCAACGCAATTAAAGCTGATATAAAATCAAAAGCGCGTTTTATGTATTTATACATCTCTCAATCCTCCGTTCATATCAAAATAATTTTCTTATGGTGCCGATGATTCTGTTCATATCCTCATCGGTGTTTTTAATGTCACTTGGAAGACATAGTCCGTGGTTGAATATCTCTTCGCCTACAGGGTTGTTTATGTCCAATGTAATAAAATCATGACCCTCAAATACAGGCTGTAAATGCATCGGTTTCCAAATCGGTCTTGACTCAATGTTCTCTTTGTTTAAAGTGTCAATAACCATATCAGGTGTAATACCTGAAGCCGGGTCTATTGTAATGCATGAAAGCCAGAAGTTAGGTTCACTGCAATCAAGATAAGGATTCATTTTTATTGCAGGAATATTGGCAAAGCCTTCTTTGTATTTTTCGTAAATATTTCTTTTCAAAGCGACATGTTCATCGAGGTGGAGCATCTGACCTCTGCCGATGCCAGCAACAATGTTTGACATTCTGTAATTGTAGCCGATTTCCTTATGTTCGTAATGTAAAAATGGCTCCCTTGACTGTGTAGCCCAAAACAGAACCTTATGGCAAGCTTCAAGGTCATTAGATAAAAACATTCCGCCGCCCGATGTAGTGATTATTTTATTTCCGTTGAATGAAATAGCACAGTAGTCGCCGAAAGTTCCAGTCTGCTTGTCCTTATATTTAGAACCAAGGCTTTCAGCAGCATCCTCAATAAGCGGAACATTGTGTTTTTCACATATTGCTTTTATTTCATCAAGTTTTGCAGGAACACCGTAAAGGTTTGCGCAAACAACAGCTTTTGCATTTGGATATTTTTCAAAAGCAAGCTCCAAAGCTTTGGGGTCCATATTCCAAGTGTCTTTTTCTGAATCAATGAATACTTGAGTGGCGCCTTCGTAGGAAACAGGGTTTACAGTTGCAGAGAATGTTAAGTCTGAGCAAAAAACTATATCACCTTGCTCCAAACCTACAAGTTTCATAGCCATATGAAGTGCGGATGTTCCTGATGCCAAAGCAACAGAGCCGTTTATATTGAGATATTCTCTAATTGATTTTTCAAGTTCTTCTACATTTTTGCCCAGAGGGGCAATCCAGTTAGTATCGAATGCCTCTTTGATAAAATCTTGTTCTTCGCCGTGCATTGTCGGTGTTGCTAAAAAAATTCTTTTCATCAATAAAAGCCTCACATTTTTACATATAGATGTAATGTTTTATTATCTTAAATTATAATCTAAACAAATTATACTATAATGATACAAATACTGTCAATAAATTGGCGTGTTGTATGGTTAACAAACTTTTTGTTTAAAATGCTTAAAATTATATATAATAATTATAAAAATTGCACAAAGCACTTGATTGCATATATACTCATCGAAAACAATTATATATACTTTATTCATCAAAGTCATTGATAAATTGTTGGAAGATATTTATGATTATTTTGGTGTGATTTAATACAGTGGGTATATTTGAATTTGGATTTTTTAGTGAAAATATTTATGCTAATTTTGCTTGTTTTGTGGCACTTGTGTGGCAGTGATGGTTTGAAGTCGTCCTAAACCGCACTGTTATGCGCTATAAAAGAAAAGAGCGACAGACTGTAAATCTGTCGCTTAAAAATTTTATTTGATATTTTTGGTGAAATTAAAAATAATAAAAACTATTATATATTGTTGTGATGATATGTTATAATATACAAAAAAACTCAAAGGTGTGAAGTTATGCCCATAAAGATAGTCAGAAACGACATAACAAAAATTGAATGTGATGCGGTAGTTAATGCGGCAAATTTAACTTTGCTCGGAGGTGGGGGAGTTGACGGCGCAATACATAAGGCTGCGGGCAGGGAGCTTTTGCTTGAGTGTATGACGCTCGGCGGCTGCAAGGTAGGACAGGCTAAGCTGACTAAAGGCTATAATCTGCCGTGCAAATATGTTATCCACACCGTTGGCCCGAAATGGCGGGGAGGAACTAACGGCGAAAAGGAGCTGCTTGAATCTTGTTATACCGAGAGTTTGAAAATAGCGAAGGAACAAGGTTTTGAAAGTGTTGCGTTTCCGCTTATTTCTTCAGGCGTTTACGGCTACCCGAAAGATAAGGCTCTTAAAGTAGCAGTTGACATTATCAGCGGCTTTCTTCTTGAAAACGATATGCTTGTGTATATTGTGGTTTTTGATAAGGCGTCTTTTCAGATAAGCGAAAAGCTTTTTAATGATATTGCGACTTATATTGACGATAAATATGCAAGTCAGTTTTCCGACAGGGCATTTGAAATGCGCAGAATTCAGGAGAATTTTGGAGAAAGCGTGCCGCTTTCGGACGAATGTGTTTTAGCTGAGACAAATATCTTGAAGACGGATGAGAGCGTACCGCTTTGCACAATGGCAACTGTTTCACTTGAGGAAGCGGTAAACTGTATTGACGAGAGCTTTTCCGAAATGCTTCTTCGCAAGATAGACGAAAAGGGAATGAGTGACAGCGATTGTTATAAGAAAGCAAATATAGATCGAAAGCTCTTTTCTAAAATAAGAAGCAATCCGCATTACAAGCCGAGCAAGACAACTGCTATTGCTTTTGCGGTTGCGCTTGAACTTTCGCTTGACGAAACTAAAGAAATGTTGATGAAAGCAGGCTTTGCGCTGTCACACAGCAATAAGTTTGATATAATAATAGAGTATTTTATAACACATAAAAACTATAATATTTTTGAAATAAACGAGGCGCTTTTTGCTTTTGACCAAAGTTTGCTCGGTGCGTGAAATTGTCGCTTTTCAGGCGACCAAATAATAATCCAAACCTCCTATAATAAGGCTGTAAGGTTGATAAAGACCTGATACAGAATTATTATGGGAGGTTTTATTTATGAAAAAAACTGATAACAAAACTACGGAGCTTGTATTTATTCTTGACCGTTCAGGCTCAATGGCAGGACTTGAGAGCGATACAATAGGCGGTTTCAATTCGCTTATCGCTAAGCAGAAGAAGCAGGATGGAAAGTGCTTTGTTTCCTCCGTTTTGTTCGACCACGAAACGCTTGTGATTCATGATAGGGTTGAACTTGAAGCTGTTAAGCCCATGACAGAAAAAGATTATGAAGTTAGAGGGTGCACAGCACTTCTTGACGCTGTAGGAGGTGCAATTCATCATATAGGAAATGTTCACAAATACGCACGAAGGGAAGATGTGCCGGCAAAAACTATGTTTGTAATTATTACGGACGGATATGAAAACGCGAGCAGATTTTATACGGCTGAGCGTGTTAAAGCAATGATTGAACATCAAAAGGAAAAATACGGATGGGAATTCTTGTTCATCGGGGCTAATATTGACGCTGTGGAAACAGCCAGCCATTTCGGAATTTCTCAGGACAGGGCAGTAAATTATAATGCCGACAGCGAGGGTACAGGCGTTGTCTACGATACTTTTTGTGATGTTGTAACGCGTTTTCGCAATGACGAGCAAATCACAAGTGATTGGAGTACGAGAATAAACGAAGATTTTGAGAAGAGGAAAAAATGATTTGAATATAGCTTATATTAACTGAAAAAATCGCAGGTGCAAAGGCTAAGAATATATGTTATAATGAATCTGTTAAACAAATTTTATTATGAATTTTTAACAGGGGTAAA
>UQFL01000077.1 GCA_900540305.1 uncultured Oscillospiraceae bacterium
CAGCGTCAGATGTGTATAAGAGACAGACAGTATTTTGTTTAAAAAATTTAACGGGCAATATGTTGAAATTTTTAACATTAGCCATCATGCAAAGTACTGAAAGTGTTTTGGAATTACATTAATGTTATAAAACAAAACGAAATGATTATTAACTAAGCAATCTTAGTCAAATTATAATAATCATCAAATTTATTCGAAATAATTTCATCAGTGCTCTCATATGAGCTGTTAACTGAATCATAATAATCCTCAGGAGTAAATGATATTGTTCCCTCAGGAGACATTATTACATTTTCAAACATAACATACAGGTATCTCGTTTCGGTTTCATCATTCCATGAAGTGTATGTATAAGAATAGATTAAACATAAACTGTTATGATAACTGTCATAATCAGATTTTTCCTTTAAATCTGCAATATAAGCTGAATTAAACTTAAAGCCAGAATAACTGTCATAAGTTGCATAATAAGTGTTTATAACATTAGTAGCGGATGTTTTGAATTTTTCTAAATCCTCGTTGCTAATAGTTGTTGATTTTGTAATATATTCACCTAAACCACTAACAGTATACTCCTTACTATAACTTGCAATATACAGACTATAATCAGTCGTAAGATCAGAGGAAGAATTACAAAATACAGTAACAATATCGTCGTTTTTAAAATAAGAGTCTTCTTGTTCACTGTTCAAGTAGAAATTTATTTTTGAAACAATGTATCCATCTTTTTCTATTGCTATTGTACGGTCGTCATAGTATGAAACTTTAAAGCCTTCTACACCCTCAATATCTTGGTTGAGATTATTATCTACAACACATTTTGCTTGAGCGTATCCGTTTGCACCATACAAAACAAGATCTACATATTCAAAAGGATCAAAAGCATTTACAACCTGCAAATCAGAAATTGTATACCCATATTCGCAACCATTAAATTGAACTTCCACTCCTTCATAATTATGAACATAGGAACTTACACTAACAGTTACAATATCATCATTTTTCAAATTTTCTAATTTGTCTGCTGTAAAGGTGAACGCATCAGCGCTTATAAAGTCATTAAATGTCAAATGCTCACCTCTAATACGCTTTTTCTTGCTCAACTTTTCATTCAAGTCCCTTTCCAAAGCTTCCCAATCTATAACATTTTGAAGCTCATACTCGGAAATTGAAGCATATTCATTGTATCCGTAAACCGATAATCCAGGACCGATATCATAATTATAATAAGGACTTTGTTCTTCATAATACTCGTCTGTATACTCGTCTTCTGGATAATAGTAATCTTCGTACTCGTATGTATTATAATCGCCTTCATACACATTATTGGCTTCATAATATTCTTCGCGAGCAGAGTCATTATAAACACTGCTGCTTATATAGTCACACATATTAATTTTGACAGGAATTCTATTCCAAATTAAATATCCCACCGCAATACCAATCACTAAAATAACAATAACAACAAAAATAATTATTGCTGCTTTTTTATTAAAGCGTATAGTTTTTATATTATTTGAATTGCTATATGCATTACCTACAGAAGACTGAAGCGACTTAGAATCGCCTTCATTGGTTTTATAGCCATAAACATTTTCACTATCGTTTTCACTTACAACTGAATCTTCACCGGCAAAGGAATAAGGATCAAAATCATTATCACCTTCCAAAACATCATCTTCTTTATCCGGATTTGGATTATCATTTACTTTATCTTCATTTTCAGTTGTTACTTTAGTTCCGCAATTTTCGCAGAACAAGTCACCATCATTTATCACATGACCACAATTTTTACAAATCATATACACCCTCCTATTTAGTCGAAATATATTCATCAAACCTAAAAATAAACGGTTCAACATTTGGGATGCCAACTATTGCTTGTCCTATAAGTAAATTAGTCACCGCCCAATCTTCAACAACATTGGCTTCTCTCTGATTTTCAACAAGCCCTTTACTCTTGTTTATCGGCAAGTAAGCCTCGGTAATTTGATTCTTACCATAAAGCTGTTGTATATATTCTCTTGATTTAGAATCGTTGACTCTAAACGAAAAACTTGTTAAAAATCCACTTAAGATACTACGAGATCGTTCCTCACCATACAAATCATAAATCTGCTCAACATTTTGTATGCCAATCATAAACTTAATTCCCAGACTTCTACCGAAGTTAACAGCATCATCGATATGCTCAAGGTTAGGAAGAAGTCTGAACTCGTCTGTAATAAAATAAACATTACCTTCGCTTCGCTTTCTACCGAGAGCCTCCTTTATTGCCATGTCAAACATAAGGCTATATATCGGAGATAACATTTTTCCTATGCTCAAATCATATTCGATAAAAACTTTTTTTCCGCCTTTTCTTCTGACAAGATTTTTTAAGGACAATGTACCAGTTTTAGAAAAATTACCAACAAATATCTCTCTGACAACCTGCTGAAGAACTGACATTACACCCTGAGTTTGTGCCGAATCTTCTTTGTCTATGTAACTGACCATCGCTCTAAGATCATCATGGGAATTAAGCATTTTCTTTATTTCGCTTACTTGCGTATTATTTATGTAATGAATTAAATTTTTATTAGTTCTTAGATTAGGAGGATACACCCTTATAAAATGGATCAAACAGGCCATAAAAATATCTTTTGCAGCGTTTGGGAAGAATATCTGATTAGTTTTATTACACTGCTCAGCGAATAAACTATTTGAAATTTCAATAACACTCTCCATTAAATGTTCGCCATATTCTATTTCGTTAAATATATTCCAGTAATCAAGCGAATCTTCACCTGTTGAAGTATTATCGTTACTTATAACAATATCGCCTTTTTTATAAAACTCTTTGTAAAAGTCCCCTTTTGTATCGAAGATTATCATTATGTCTTCTTTAGATAATCTTTTTTCTATTTGAGATATTATATGAAAAAAGGCGTTTGTTTTTCCCGTACCTATACCACCGAGAAACATTATATGTTTACTGAGAAGATTATCGTCTATAGGTATCGAAACGACAGTTCCATTTCCATCTTTTCCTTTTAAAACAACATGAGGATCATTTGTTTTTATCCTCGGTATTATATTTTGCAGCTCATCACCGAACAATACTGAAAATTCTTTAATACTACCACTCATAATATCACCTACATTCCCATGGACGCGTCTTCAGCCATTTCTCCCGCGTCAGCAGAATTTTCTGCCGCATTACTTGCATTTTCAGAAGCATTATCTGCAAAACTTTGATCGTTAGTATTAGCATTGTTATTTTGATCATCAGATAATCCTTTATCTTCCTCTGGTTTTGCACCGTTTTCCTGGGAGTTTGCATAGCTTGGATTTGAACTATCCTGACTATGATCAGTCTGACTGTTAGGCAAACTCTGCTCCTCCTCTGGTTTTACACCGTTTTCCCGCGAGTTTGCATAGCTTGGATTTGATCTATCCTGACTTCGATCAGGCTGCTCATTAGGTAAACTCTGCTCTTCCTCTGGTTTTACGCCGTTTTCCTGCGAGTTTGTATAGCTTGGATTTGAACTACCCTGACTTTGATCAGACTGACCGTTAGGCAAATTCTGCTCCTCCTCTGGTTTTGCACCGTTCTCTTGCTCTGAATCTACATAATTAGGAGTGAACTTATCCTTATTTTCTTCAGAAGAGTAACCTGAATAATTAGTTTCTCCATCAAATCCGTCATGGTTGTACTCTTCAACCGATTCAGGAAAATTATTTGTATCATTTCCATAAGATTTGGCAGGAGAATATCCGATATCTTCATTAGCATCATAATAATTGTTTCCGTCTGAAACAATTTCATTTGCATCATGATCTCTTATTTCGCCTTCAAGAAAAGCATCTTTCTCATGATCATTGGGCTGTATAATTTCATTATTTGTACCGGCAACATTAGGTTGATCAATTATCTTTTGGTTTACATTTTCTAACGCATCATCCTGTTTAGAAACGCTTCCTTCTTTATTACCAACACTATCTGCATCTACTAAATACCCGTTCCGGTTATCTTCAGAAACAAAAGAATAATTTTCAGGTTCTGGTTTATAAGTATCAATATCATGCCCCTGTGTAGCACTTTGAGCTATTGATTCACTAGGCTTTATATTGCCGTGTTTATCTGCAAGCTCATCCATATACCTACTACTATATACATCTGGAGGATACTGAGTACTGAGTGAATCTATTTCTTTATTTACATCACTTTGAAAATCTCCGTCATATGCATTGTTCAACGCAGCATATGGAGACATTCCGGATTTCAAATTATTTTCATACGCATTTTTGAATTCAGGATTGCTTTCTATCAGATTGTGAGTAGCGTCATTATAATAAGCATTTCTCTGCTGTTGACTTAACATAGCTTTTTGCGAATTTATATAATTAGCATAATTTTGGTCACCAGCAAACACTGAAGAAAACTGTTCACTGTTCATTTTGTCGAAAGCATAAGAAAAAGTATCCTGTTCACTTGCAATATTAGAATAATTTGACACCCCGGTTATATTATCACTAGAATTAGCTTCATTATATACTCCGGAATAATATGACTTCTCTATTCCATCTTGGTTTCTGACATATCTTTCATCAGGCTGATCTATGTATCCGTTTATGCAATCATTATGATAAGCATGACGACCCTCATGAATAACAGTATCCATACCATCGAACTGACCTCCATTTTGAGCACACTGATCAGTCAAATAATATGAATTCATATGAATCTTGTCATCATTTGCTGTATAATAACCACACCCATCAGGCATATGTCCTTTAGAATCATATGGCAATGACGCCTCATTATCAAAAACTACTTGCCTTGGCATTCTATGCTGCTGGGCAGCCATTTCATTTTCAAGATTTTGATAAGCATCCATTCTTTCCTGAATAGACAGATTCTTAAACTCATCACTTTTGAATTTATCCAGAAACGAATCAGGAGTCTGTAATATTTGATTTTTAGCAGGAGAAGAGCTTTCGTTCAATCCGGACTTATTGTTTCCGCCTAAAAAGAAATCAAATATTCCCATTATTTTTTACCAAAATTCATGTATTTGAAATATTTCCTGTATTCATCATTCTTCATAAGAATATCCATATTGAAAAACGCCTGTAATTCATTACATCCGACTTTATCAATTACTTGTTTCAAATCCCAACCGTCAAAGCTGAACTGAGGGATTTCATTTGTCTCAATATAATATTCAAATGCTTTTTCCAAATCCTGATGAAACAAAGAAATCTTAACTAAAGCTACATCAATCTCTTTTTCATTTAGCGAATCTTTAAGCTTATTTTGCAGTTTGTCGTAGTTCACCCATCACACCACCAATCAAATATTCGGTCTATTATTATTTATTAATTAGTCAACCTTCCATTTTTCAATAGCTGCATCGCCCATTGTTTTTATATCGTCAATCATGGTGCCAAGTTCTCTAATAGCAAGATCGGTGTCTTTCCAAGGCAAAATTTCTTGGTAACCTGAATTTAAATCATCTTTAGCCATAAACAGGAAAGATAAAAGACCCATAATTGGTTCTCTTCTGATTTCAATTGCAGATGATGCACCGGTTTTAAATATTGCAACAAGATTTGGAACGATTGAATATAAGAAAAGATTAATAAGGCAAGAAAGAGAAAGAAAAGCAAAACAGAACCACATGAAGCCATTATCACTATAGGTTAAAACCTCTGCTAATATTGATCCGGCAGCTATTGATAACAAAATTTGCCTTAAACCATAAAACTTTTCATAAATACGATTACTTTTTGATAAAAATGTTAAAACGCCGCATCCAACAAGTACAAGCAGCCCGAAAACAACGGAAGCAAAAGAAGGAGAGATAGCCAAATCATCCATATAATATTTCATAGACAGAAAATATGACAACGCATATCCGATAAGTCCACCGAAAATTGCAGTAATTATAATTCCAAAAATCAGACTAAGAGGATTAAATTCGTGTTTATTTCTAATCTCTACTCCTGCAAGTTCATCAATTCTGAATTCCTGATGCAATACACTTCTTCCGAATAAAGAACGACCTGCAGCTCTAAATATAATTCTTTTATTTGTAACCTGGATTCTTCCTTGTGCTTTTTCAAATGTCAATCTGTTCCTTAACTGTGCAAAATCATATTGCTTAATAGGAACTTCCCCATCGTTTGCTGTAATACAATCGGGTACGATTTTCATGCCACTTTCAAAAGCACTTGATGAATAATATTTATCTTTCTGTTCACTTATCATGTCGACACCTGTTGCAAATTTGCCAACTGCATCAGAAATGCCTTTTTTCATCTTATCAGGATCGATGTTAATAACTACATCTTTGTCATCAACAGAAACAGAATTTGAATTAGACTGTGCAGAAGCATACGGATTAAACACATCTCCAGATGTATTATTTACTGCACTTTGGCAGTTACATACTTCACCATCTTCAAGTTTTCTTCCACATTTTGTACAAAATGCCATAATTTTACACTCCTTTAAAAATTATTTTTAAACAGAAAATATTCTGTATTAACCACAATAAAAAAATTAAAATTGATTATAAAACTCTTCGCCTGAAATATACCATTCTCCATCAATTTTAACCATTTCAATATTGTCTTCTTCTACAGACCCGTAATAACTAAATTCACACAAAACTGTCGCAGTAGAATCGCTGGTCTTTACTACATCTACAACTTTAATATCTATCTTTGGCAATTCTTCATAACTAAATGAATCATCCACTTCAGACAGAAAAGGTAACATATTAGAAATGTCGCTAATATCAATTCCCACAAGATCGCTCATTATAGAATTTGCTCCCGAATACAAAGCCTGAATGCTGGGATCAAAACACTCAATCATTCCGTCAATATCTGCGTTATTGTAAGATTGCTCAAATTTCTCAATAGTACTCTTTGGTGAATCATAATTCTTGAAAAATATAGTTGCACCTGTTGCTATGCAAACAATTATTATCAATGACACTATAATTTTAAAAATATTTTTCATAAAATACACTCCTACAACC
>UQFL01000078.1 GCA_900540305.1 uncultured Oscillospiraceae bacterium
AAATATAACACTCCCGATTACGAAATGCTCATGGGAGAAGGTTGCGACCTGGCGGTGGAATCTACCATGATTTTGCATAATCCCGAGGTAAAGGAGAAGCTCGAGGAATTGGGCATAAAGGTCGTGATAGAACGATCCAGTTATGAGACTCATCCTCTGGGCAGAACAGAATGGGTCAAGCTCTACGGAGTTCTGCTGGACAGGCAGGAAGAAGCAGAAAAAGCTTTTGAAGAAGAAGCCAAAGAATTAGAAAAAAATGATGTAATATTTTGCCCAAAATGTCATAGTACTAATGTTTTTTATGACAGAAAAAAATTCAGCGTTAAAAGAGCAGTAGTTGGAGGAGTTTTATTTGCTGGCGTTGGAGCTATTGCAGGTGGACTCACCTCCAAAAAAATAGACTTCAAGTGTTTATCTTGCGGCCATAAATGGACTAAATAAAAAAAGTCCCCTGACTATTGACGCAGCCAAGGGAGCATAAATAGTAGGACTGTGTGATACAGTACTACCCCACAAATAGAATTGTATCACAGCCCTGCTAAAAAATCAAGCAGGGTATTTTTATGTCCTTTTATAAGCATACATAAAAAGGAGCGATACAATGAAATTAGCAAACGGTTATGGCAGTATAACAAAATTACAAGGTAAACGCCGCAATCCATATATGGTTAGAGTAACAACAGGTTGGCAAAACGGCAAACAACTTAGAACAATATTAGGTTATTACTCTTCATATACAAAAGCACTTGACGCACTTTCCGAATACAACCGTGAACCTTATGATGTTCAAAGTATAAAGTTTACATTTTCTGACATTTACAATCGTTGGATTGAAACGGATGCTTTTGATAAACTATCTGACAGTGCAAAAAAAGGCTATAAATCAGCCTATAAAAAATATTCAAAGCTTTATAATAAGCCTTTTGTAAACATTAAAATAGCAGATTTGCAGCGTTGCATTGACGAAAATACAAGCGGTTATGTTTCTAACAGAGAAATGAAAAATCTTGCAAGCAAAATGTATCAATATTGCATGCTTCAAGAAATTATAAAGGAAAATAAATCCTTACTGCTTGATGTAGGTTCGCCGAAAACAACAGCAAAAGAAAAAGTACCTTATTCGGATGAAGAAATTGATAAACTTTGGCAAAACACTGATGATGATACTGTAAAACTTATCTTGATTTATATTTATACCGGAGTTAGATGTAATGAATTGTTAATGCTTCAAAAACAACATCTACATCTTGATGAACAGTATTTTGAAATTGTGAAAAGTAAAACTGTATCAGGTATTAGGCTTGTACCTATTGCCGATGTAATTGTTCCATTCTTCAAATATTTTTCAGAGAGGTCAAAAAGCAATTGGGTATTCACTGGGGAAAAAGGCTGTAGATTGCAAGATACTTGGTATAGAAAATTACAATCAAGTGCATTAAAGGCATTAAATATGCAACACACTACCCATGAAGCAAGGCACACTTGTATTACGCAGTTGACTGTTCATAATGTTAACGAAAGCGTGATAAAGGAAATCGTAGGACATAAAGCAGCTCAATCGTTTACTGAAAGAGTTTATACACACATTTATATGAAAACAAAAATTGAAGCAGTAAATAAAATACATACATAATAGAAAAAGGGGGCGGTTTAATCACCGCCCCCTTTTGTTTAAATGTAAATGTTACCTACTTGTTACCTACTTGTTACCTACTTAATAGTTCAAAATAGTCTTGTGTAGTTCAAAAAGTCAAGAAAAAAGCCCGCATAACAAGTTTTATGTGGGCTTTAATGTATGGTGGAGATGGCGGTAATCGAAACCGCGTCCTGAAATCATTCATTGGGGCTTTCTACATGCTTAGTTTGTTATTTGGAAATTCCCCTCACGAAACGGCAGCAAACAGCCTTTTCGCTACGGTAGGTTTTGATACCTGACGGGAGCCGAACCGCTCTCCCGTTCATGTTCGCCGCTACACGACGCCTGTTCCGAAGCCGCGGCACTCAACGGACAGACGAAAGCTGCACTTACGCAGCTAAAGCTACTGATTTATTATTGTCAGTTAATTTTAAGGTGTTACTTTTAAAGCGGCGCAACTCCGCTGCATGCTTACCCGAAATCCCTATCCCAGTCGAAATCCTTTCATCCCCATATATCAATAGCGCTCTTTTAATTCACGCTCTATTGTTCTTTGGGCGTCTCTCTGAGCGGCAACATCACGCTTATCGTGAAGCTTTTTACCCTTGCAAAGTCCTATTTGAAGCTTTGCTCTGCCGTTTTTAATATATAGTTCCAGCGGTATAATACTAAGACCCTGCTGCTGATTTTGACCGAACAGCTTCATAATCTCCTTTTTATGGAGCAAAAGTTTTTTCTTTCTCATAGGGTCTCGGTTGAAAATATTGCCGTGCTCATAAGGCGAAATATGCATACCTATTGCAAACATTTCTCCGTTATCCACACTGCAAAATGAATCCTTGAGATTAACTCTGCCGTTTCGGATAGATTTAATCTCAGTTCCGTAAAGCTCTATTCCAGCCTCATAGGTTTCAAGCACGAAATAATCGTGATAGGCCTTTTTATTTCTTGCTATAACCTGAAAATTTTCATTCTGATTTTTCAAAGCCTATCACTCCTTTCGTGTTATATAAGGCTTCTGCCCTCAAGCGCACGGGACAGCGTAACCTCGTCCGCATATTCAAGGTCTGCACCTACGGGCACTCCGTAAGCAAGCCTTGAAACGGTGATACCCATTGGCTTTAACAATCGGCTGATATACATAGCCGTAGCCTCGCCCTCAACGGTTGGATTAGTTGCCATAATTACCTCTTCAACAACGCCGTCATTAAGCCTTGCAAGAAGCTCTTTGATTTTAATCTGGTCGGGTCCCACATTATCCATGGGCGATATTGCGCCGTGGAGAACATGGTATGTTCCGTTATATTCGTGTGTGCGCTCTATTGCCGCAACATCACGAGGGTCTTCAACAACGCAGATAACGCTTTTATCCCTCGTTTCGCTTTTGCAGATAGGGCACAGCTCGTCATCCGCCAAATCACAGCAGATTTTACACTGTCTTATTTTAGTATGAGCGTCAGTTATCGCATTGGCAAAACTTCTCGCCTCTTCATCACTTAAACCCAGCACATAAAAAGCCATACGCTGGGCGGTTTTATGCCCTATGCCCTGCATTCGCTCAAACTGGTCTATCAAATTCTGAAGAGGAGCTAAATTATAAGCCATAATTCACACCCCTCGGTAAAATTAAAGTCCGGGGATATTGAGCCCGCCTGTTACGGCTGAAAGCTCTTTTTCCTCTTCATCGTCAATTTTACGCATTGCCTCATTGAGAGCGGCAATGAGCATATCTTCAAGCATTTCAACATCCTCGGGGTCTACAACCTCGGGATTGATGCCGATTGCTTTAACCTCATGCTTGCCGTTTACGGTAACCTCTACCATTCCGCCGCCTGAAGAAACAACATATTCCTTTTCCTCAAGCTCCGCTTTTTTCTTTTCAATATTTTCCTGCATCTGCTGAGCCTGCTTTAACATTGCCTGCATATTCTGCGGGCCGCCGCCCATACCTTTAGGTAATCTTGCTTTCATAGTGTTCTCCTTTAATCAAATTTTATATCAACATTTCCCTGCGCCTTTGAAATAAGATCCTCAAGAGGGTCTTTTTTCTCGGCGTTTTCTTCTTTATGTTTAATAAGACCGAGCTTATAAGCCTTTCCCGTAACCTCCATTACTGCCTGTCTGATAGCCTTGGCGTGTGTAGGGATTTTTATAAACTCTTTGATAGTTTGATTTTTGGCGTCAATAAGAAAATGGTCGCCGTCTATATATCCGCTTGAGCCCATGAGAACTCCGTGAAGCGCAATATCCTTGCTGTGAATCTCGTCCATAAAATCAGGCCATCTGTCAAACGGTACTCTGCCGCCTGTGCTTGCCTGAACAGGAGCCTGTTTTTGCGGTTCGGGAACTTCTTTGCCTGCAAACGGCGGTACATCATTTGCCGCGAAGTCATTTTCAGCAGGCTGAGGCTGAACATTTTCGTTATTTATTTCATTATTGTTTGCACTCTCTGCAACTTCTTTTTGAGGCGCTGTTTGAACAGGCTGCTGTACATTCTCAATCGAATTAACAGGCATTTCAGCTTGTCTTATCGGCGTAGGTTCGGGTGCGCTTTGTACCGCCTGCGGCTGAACGGCAACACCTCGGCTGACTGCTTTTTCAAGCGATGAAAGCCTTGACAAAACGGAATCGAGCGATTTTTCAAGTTTCGGCTCGCAAAGCTTTATAAAGCTCATTTCCATTTCTATTCTCGGGTTTGCGCCGCCTTTGATTTTAACAAGCGTATCCTGAAACAAATCAAGAGCGTAAATTATATTAGGCAAAGTATATTTCTGCGCACTTTCAAGTATTGATGAATATTCATCATCCGTGCAGATAATAAGTTCTCTGCTCTTTTTAACTGTTTTAACTATCAGGAAATTCCTGTAATGGTTTATCATTTCTATGCACAGGCGTTCCATATCGTAGCTGTTCTGATGAAGCTCGCTTATAATATCGAGCGCCCTGCCGCTGTTTTTCTCACTCACGGCGTCTGAAAGCATATAGAGCGATTCCCTGCCTGCAATTCCCGCAACTTCTGAAACAAGTGTTTCATCTATTGTCTTGTTTCTGCCTGCGCACTGGTCAAGAATCGAGAGAGCGTCTCTCATACCGCCGTCCGCAATTCGAGCAATAAGAATTGCCGCTTCGTCCGTAAGCTGCATATTCTCATACCCTGCAACCTCTTTGAGTCTTACAGCCATTGTTTCAGGCTGAATACGCTTGAAATCAAAACGCTGACATCTTGAAAGAATAGTGGCAGGAAGCTTATGAACTTCCGTAGTTGCAAGAATAAATATAACATGTGCGGGAGGTTCTTCAAGAGTTTTAAGAAGAGCATTAAACGCTCCTGTTGAGAGCATATGCACCTCGTCTATAATATAAACTCTGTATTTTCCCCTTGTGGGCGTGTAGTTTGCCTCTTCCCTGAGATCTCTGATATTGTCTACACCGTTATTTGATGCGGCGTCAATCTCAACAACATCATAAATTGTGCCTGCGTCAAGACCTTTACAGACCTCGCACTCATTACACGGCTCGCCGTTTTGGCTGTTTTCACAGTTAACTGCCTTTGCAAGAATTTTTGCGCAGGTAGTTTTTCCCGTTCCTCGTGAGCCTGTAAATAAATACGCATGGGATATGCGGTTTTCCTTTATTTCGTTTAAAAGGGTTGAAGTAACATGCTCCTGCCCGTAAACATCCGAAAACACTTTCGGTCTGTATTTTCTGTAAAGAACCTGATACATAAACTCACCCTTTCCCAATACCGAGCATAAAAATACGGTTACATCTTTAGCGTAACGTACAGACTTGTCTGCGGCGCACAGAATAATCCACTTATTGCTGCTCGGTTCCCCGCCTGACAAGGTTCGTAGCATCCCGTCGCACAGGGCCCATACGCTACGCTAAAAATGCAACCGCTGTTCAATTGCATATATATTATATACTAAAATTATTCCGAAATCAATACCTTTTCTATTTCTCCGAAATACATATAATGCATATCGCCGTCAGCATACCATTTCGTCATAATTTCATCATCTGTAAAACCTTTTTCGTCAAGGTAAACGCAGGCGTCTTTTTTACAGATAATAACGATGCGTGCCTCTTTAAAATAAGGAGCTTTATCGTCATAAACGGGTGTTAAACCTGTTTCTTTTACTTTATCAATATCTCTGCCGCTTTTTGCGCCGCATATTCCAAGGGCAGTTTTATAAGCGTCATCAAAAAAGCAAAGCGAAAAATAATTTTCCTTATCAAGCAGAGTTTTTGTATATCTGCTTTTTCTTACATACACGGTAACCATGTCCTTGCCCCAGAGTTCACCTACTCCGCCCCAAGAAACCGTCATGGGATTGCAAGAATTTTTGTTCTTATCCTCTGCGGTGAGAAGCGCCCAGTCGTTGCTGATAAGCTTAACGGGACTTTCCTTTAAATCTCTTATATTAATTTCTTTCATATTCTTCACAGCCTTTCAGTTGAAGATAATAAAACTTAATCATTAAATAGATATTATATCATTTTGAATTTTATTATACAAGACGGATACTGAAATTACAAGAAAATTTGAAAGCTGTAAATCAACCCGCCTTAGA
Organism: uncultured Oscillospiraceae bacterium; assembly: GCA_900540305.1. GTDB lineage: Bacteria > Bacillota > Clostridia > Oscillospirales > Acutalibacteraceae > Eubacterium_R. The sequence continues at coordinate 6,211 of UQFL01000078.1, forward strand.
TTTAAGAACAACTTTCAAACAATGCTGTTTCGGTACTATTCCATACTTATTTTCAAATTTGAAAAGCGCAACTGCCTTTATATTCTCATGAGTATTTGTAACTACAATTCCTCTGCCCTGCGAAATTTGCTTATATAAACTCTCATTATTACAGCCAAAAACAAAATAGCTTCTTGAGGAATTCTCCTTAACAAACTTATCAAAGCTTGCTATTATTAGATATTTTGGCGCTTTTTTATATTTATAACGGATTTTTTCCTCTTCAGGAGAAAGATATTTTAACTCTTTTTGAAAGTAAAAAGGCAGAGTGGGAAGATAGCCGTTTATTCGGTTAAAATATGTACCCGGCGTTTTTGAGGTCTTTATTTTCATATATGGCAGAACAATCTTTTGCGCCAAATCATTTTCAAAGCGCAAAAACGCCGCTGTATCGGAAAAATAATTAAAATTATAACCGTTACAGCTATTTACCAAATATATATTCCATATAAAATTTTCATAGACAAAAAAGGCAAAACGCTTTTTGCCCTGAAATCTTACAGCATACATTTTACCGTTTTCTAAATTTCTCGCTTTAGCTTTGTAAAAATATGCACTTCTGTAATTTTTTGAAAAGCTGAAAACATAATCATCCGCGTTTATTTTCGCCTGCAAGGCATTAACCACCTAACCGATAATAAATTCACACCCCAGATGATTTCAACGCAGCGCTTTCATTTGCACCTGTCTCTTATACACATCTGACGCTGCCGACGATCGCATAAGTGTAGA
>UQFL01000079.1 GCA_900540305.1 uncultured Oscillospiraceae bacterium
TTGCCGGGCTCGTTCCGTCGGCGGGGCTTTCAGCCAGACCTGCTCATGCCGCAGGAGGCACTCTTCGCCAGAGAGGCGCATTCCATGCAGGCTGCTATGCGCAGGGCACTCTTACGCAGAGGGCGTTCCGGCAATACTGCTTTTTCTAAAACTGAAAGCAATGTTGCCGGAAATCTATGCCGGATGTGCAGAAAGGAGGAATCCAGACATGGCGATTTTTCATTACACAATCAAAATAGTCGGACGAAGTAAAGGGAAATCTGTTATCTCCGCTTCCGCATATCTCAATGGGGATGTGATGAAAAACGAGGAAACCGGGAGAATCAGTTATTACACTTCTAAAAAAGAAGTGGTCTACACCAGTCTGATGATGTGTGAAAACGCACCTCCTGAATGGCAGATAGTACCAGAAGAAAATATAAAACGCTTTCAAAAATCTGTCCGATACAAAAGGTCAGAAGATAAAGAAGCTGCTTTAGAAAAATTTAAAATCACATTTCAGAAACAACGGTTATGGAATGAGGTATTGAAGATTGAAAAAAGTGCAGATGCCCAACTTGGCAGGTCATTTGAATTTGCCCTCCCCAAAGAATGGAGCAGACAGGAACAGATTCAATATACAGCCGACTATATCAAAAAAACATTTGTGGATAAGGGAATGTGTGCTGATTGGAGTATCCACGACAAAGGGGATGGCAATCCTCATGTCCATCTGCTTCTGACAATGCGCCCTTTTAACCCGGATCATTCTTGGGGGAAGAAAGAAGTCAAAGATTGGGGTTTTGTCAGAGATAAAAGCGGAAATATCGTGATTGATGAATCCCATCCGAACTGGTGGCAGGATAAGAAAAACCCTGACCGTCATGGAATCCGTATCCCTGTATTAGATGAAAACGGAATCCAGAAGATTGGTGCAAGAAACCGCCTGCAATGGAAACGGGTACTGACCGATGCTACGGGATGGAACAATCCAAAAAACTGTGAACTGTGGCGGAGCGAGTGGGCAAAGGTGTGTAATGAACATCTGCCTTTGCATAATCAGGTCGATCACCGTTCTTATGAAAAGCAGGGAAAACTCCAGATTCCTACCATCCATGAAGGTGCTGACGCAAGAAAGATTGAACAAAAGTTTCTTGCCGGGCAGGAAATAAAAGGTTCGTGGAAAGTAGCGGAAAATCAAATCATAAAACAACAAAACACGTTATTGCAAAAGATACTGGACACCTTTGGGAAAGTATCAGGTGCATTATCATTATGGAAGGAGCGATTAAATGACATTAGAAGAAAGCCGGGAAATTATACCCTTAATGGAATCCATGATTGGGCAAATCGAAGAACAGCAGACCTTAATGGCAGAAATGCTTCTGGAAATGCAGAACCGGGACACCCAACTCTCTCTTATGCAGGAACAGAATCAGAAATTGCAAAAATTAAACAGCGAGTTATCCGAGCTGCTCAACATTTTGCCAAATACCGAGGAACTGCTTTCCAAGATGGAAGAACAGAAAACGAAGATAGAACTTTTGGAAAACGAAAATCAGCAATGGCAGATATTGGCACAGAAGCTGAACAGCGAAAACAGTTTATTACTGAAACAGAACACCGAATTGCTGAACTGGAACAGCAGATAGAGAAAGGACGTGATATAGATGAACGAATCCAGAGAATTAAAGAACGCCGAACAGTTGGAAGAACTTCTGCTCTTGACCGAGGAGATACAAGAAGAACTGGAACAGAAAGACCAGCTTATCGTGGAACTGAAGACGCAGCTCAACGAATCTCTGACCTTGAACGAGAAATTAAACAAAGAGAACAGAGCCGGGAATATTCAAGCATTAAAGAACGACTTGAAGCTGGCAGACAGAGCATTGCGGAGCGAGAAAGAGAAGCTGCGAAGCGCAAACGTCACGATAGAGGAATGTCAAGATAAAATACGATGCTTAACACAACAACGGGATTATGCCCGGACACATCAGAAAATCGTAGAGATACCGGTAGAAAAGCCGGTACTCTATAAAAAATGCGAAGCCTGTGACCGGACAGCCTATCAGAATGCAAAAGCAAGATACGAAACACAAAAAGAGCAACTTGCAGGACAATATAAAGCAAAAACGGTAATGTTCCAAACAACCTTGTTCCTTCTTGCATGGTATTCGCTGACAACCACTCTTTTTCAGGCAGTACAGTCAGATGTGTTCCTTTCCGATTGCAAATCATTCTTCCATGATGCAGCATCATTCATACAAACTTTTATCGGTTGGACGATTGATGCCGGGCAATCTGTGGCACAAATCAGCACAAAAATTCCAAATGAGATTATAGCCGGAATCATATATTGGTTATTGCTGATATTGGTTGTGGGAATATGTGTGGCAGGGACAGGAATACTGGCGATACTGATAGAAATAAAGGTTATAGAATTATATAAGAAAAACTGTTGGGATGTTATTACCCTACTGATGATACTGACAAGTGCGGCTGTCATCATTTATTTTGGAGAAGTAATTAAAAAAGCATTATCAATAAATCTGTTGTTCTTTTGGTTAATTTTACAAGGAATATATCTTACAATTCGACGCTATATAAGTCAAGATACTGATTGACTAGATACAAAATATTTGATAAAATATAAATAGAAATACAGCAGATCAAAGGAGGTAAAACTTATGAGAGCAAAGAAAGTGATTGTAGGGGTAGCTATTAGTGCAATGTTAATTTCTTCATCAATTCCAGTAATGGCATTTTCTGTTACAAACGGGAATAAGACATTTGATAAAAAGTGGGAATTGAGCACTACATCTGATGGCGGAAAAGGTGTTTTGACTTATGGTTATAATACTCTTGCTATTAATGAAGATTATGCACACGCATATCATTCAACTAAAGATCATTACGCATATGTCAAGAATGGAAATGGTTCTTTTTCGGGTTCAAATGTTGGTAAAGGTAATTGGTCTAAAATTGAGGTTGCTCATAAAGGAAATAGTATTACCTACGGTAATAGCTACTAAACAAAGGTTCGGGATAATGGCTGAGTGGTTGGAATTCCAACCACTCTTTTTTGTGGAGTGTATATAAATGAAGAAAAAAATAAAATATATAGGAATTGTTTTGGTTATTTTGTTCTGTTGCTATAATTTATTTTGGTACTTCGGGAGTTATAAACCATATAACGAATTTCAGAAAGACTTCCCTGAAATAGAAGAATCTGGAGTAAAAATTTACACAGATAAAGATGGATTCCAGTATAGTGTGTCTGTCCCTGATTATTTGCTTTGGAATGGAAATCTTGCGATAGCTGAGTCAGATGTTCGATATGCACTAATTATTTGGATAAAACCATTTCACCAAGGAATAAGTCAAGGCGTGCTATTTAATGACTATAAGGATTTGAATACTCAAATTATGTTGTCAAGTAGCAAAAAAGCTGAAGATCAAGAAGATCAATGGATTGTTGATGAAAATAGCACAATATTGACTACGATATTTGAAAAAGCAAATAAAGTATGGAATCTGGGGTTGAAATAAATGAAAGCAATTAAAAACTTATGTTTGTTTTGTTTCCTGATTTTTGGAATACTTATGCAATCTGAAATATTTCAAGATCAGCTTTGGAACTTTTCTACAGCATATTTTACGTCATCACGCTATGAAGTTGCTAGTGAAGATATGTCGCAGTTTCTGAAAGATGTATCAGAAACTGCAACGGAGAATGATGTACATATTTTTTCTCAGTACAATGAAATCAATAATAAATACCTTTCAACACTTCATATTTATGGCGATGATAAAGTAATCAGACAAACATTAAAAAATACTGCAAACATAGAAGAATCAGAATATACCGCTTTAGTTTCCGGAATTACGAAAGTAAAATTTCATAATCTCTCAGAATTGCAAAGTACCTCTGTGGGTTATGAAAACTTTATCTCATACATAGGAAATGAGGACAATATTATCTCTGCATATCAGAAATTATCAGAAAAATATAGCTTAACTTATCCAGAATATTGGAATTCTACGGAAAAGGACATGATTTTTATTATATGGGGTATGATTATTGCATTGATGATTGTTCTAAATGTAATTGAAGTGGTTAGGCGAAAAAAAGAGGTTGTTGTACGAGTTTCCTTAGGAGAAAGTGCTGGTTTCATAGCATTTAAGGCTGCTTTATTCGATGTAACTTTTGACATTGCATTATTTATTGTTGCAAAAATATTGCTGTCAAATTATATATCGGGAGCATATGAGAATAGACTCGTCACAATTTTATATTCCATTGGAATTATTCTTTCCACTATTCCATATTGTTCTTTTTGCTTTTTTGATATTAGAAAGGCATTCGCAAATGCAACACACAAAAGAGGAGTGGATTTTTTAATTTATTCGTTAAAATTTATAGCAGGGGTAGCCGCTGTTTTTACAATTACCACTAATATTAGTAGTATTCATAATAACCTATTTACAAATGAACATTTGTTAGAAGAATATTATGATGCAAATTATTTTACCGTAAAGACTACTGATTTTAATGCTGAAAAAGAAGAAGCTTTTTGGAATAAACTATACAAGAATGAATATAACACATTAAAGCCTGTAATATGCTTGAATATTTTAAATGATAAAAATGATGTGATATATGTAAATAATCATGCAAAAGATATGTTACAAGGTTTTACGAAGCAGATAAATGCAGTAGAGAATGAATCTTCTGATTTGATTATTTTCATTCCAAAGAATAGATATTTTGCTAAAAACAAGCAATTAGCCTATGACTCCTTGAGCCATGTTTTAAATCATGATAATTTACAACAATTAAATATTCAGTACATAGAGTATAGCGAAACAGAATACTTTTCCTATTTAGATACAAGTAGAATAAATGGTATCGAAAAAAGCAAAAATCCGATAATTATTTATCAGGCAAACAAAGATTTAGCAGTCAATGGTGGGTATCTTGAAAGCTATAAAGCAGGAGCAGTTTTATTTCAATGTGATGAAAAACAGCTAAGAAATATCAGCAAAAAGTATGAAGATATGCTTGGAAATTATCAGCTAGTAATTACAAACGTACATGAACAGTATTTATATAATCACACATTTTTAATAAAACTCGTGGGATTTTTAAGTTCTCTTTGTACGATTGTATTGCTTTTAAATATTATGATTATTGTTACCGTAAGTAGACTAGAGTTCCGAGAAAATGCAATGAAAATTTCCTTGATGAAAATCTTTGGATATAGTTTATTTGAACGGCACAAAACACTTCTTAAAATGATTGTAGTGGAAAATTTTGTGATATTAGTAGGTATGCTTATCTATTCTTTATTATCGGTACAGACTGAAGTAGGAATTAGCATTCTTGTTAGTTCATTTATGGCACTAATAGAATTTACAATTATTTTCTTTAATATCACAATTGTTGAAAAAACAAACATACCGAAATCATTAAAAGGAGGTTGCTTATGATAACAATTGAAAATCTATGCAAAGCATATAATGATAAAATTTTGTTCAAAAATTTTCATTTGGAAATTCCAGATAGCCGTTTTTTGGTAATTAGTGGCGAAAGTGGATGCGGAAAAAGTACTTTACTTAATATGATTGGAGGTATTGAAACTCCTGACAAAGGTTCTATTATTGTGAATGGTTTTGATGTGACAAAAAAAGGAAAAAAGCAGAAATATTTCAAAGAAGTTGTTGGATTTTTATTTCAAAATTTTGCCCTTTTGGAAAACAAAACAGTAAAAGAAAATCTAGAAATAATAAAAAAATCAGGTAGAACGGATATTTCAATAAATGAAGCTCTTGAAAAAGTTGGTTTACAGAAAGTAATTAACAAAAAAGTCTATCAATTATCTGGTGGCGAACAGCAGAGAGTTGCGTTAGCTCGTTTAATGCTAAAGAAATGTTCGATTGTATTAGCAGACGAACCAACTGGTTCCTTAGACAAAAAAAATAGTGAGATTGTTATGAATATATTGCATGAGTTAAGTGAACAGGGAAAAACAGTTATTGTTGTAACTCATAGTGAAGAAATTGTAGCACAAGAAAAGCATGTTCTATATTTATAATTACCCATAATAGAAGAATATGTTCTTTCGGGAGACACCTCCTCTAAGAACATATTCTTTTGGTTAAAATTGATTATAAAGATACTTTTATTTCAGTATATTCGCTATATTGATGGGATATATATTTGCATATTATTTATATGGATAAGGATTATAACTCTAGTGAGTCTTCTGCATCTACCCACATCTGTAAATTACCCTCAAGATATAATCTTGCATATTCCAAAGGCTCATCCACAGCCAATGAAGTAAGCGCACATTCTGATCCGTATGTGGTTTTTAGATTTTTTTCAGCTTTCCAGCAATCAATGCGAAGCATATATCCGGCACTTGTGTAAACATCAATACTATCGTGATTTATGTTGTATTCTGCATAAATTGTTCTCATCGTATCTTATCTCCATTTTCTTTTAATAATCAGTTATAGAGTTAAATATCGAAAACATTTCAATCAGTTCACCATGTCGTTATTGTTATACTGTGTTATGAAATTTTCTTTCCCTTATTTTTTCCCATATTAAGGTTCATGAAAACCAATGTGAGAATATAACACAAGGGAAAGAGTAAGGGAAAGCTCACTTGCTACAAACTTAGTATTTTCAAGGGTTTGCGAAGAATTTGATAATTAAATATAACAGTTATTAAATTTCCTAAAATATGTGAAATATCAACTGGAATTTACCAATTTTCGGAGATTAAGGTTTCCGGATGTGAAAAAACTAATTTAATATTCTTCTTGGAATTCAGCAACAACATCAATGTACCTTGTT
>UQFL01000080.1 GCA_900540305.1 uncultured Oscillospiraceae bacterium
CTACACTTATGCGATCGTCGGCAGCGTCAGATGTGTATAAGAGACAGGTATTAAAATAGACCCTGAAATAACGGTTGAAAACACAGAATATAAAAAGCATCTTATTGAAAAAGGCTTTAAAGAATTAAACCCCGGCTGTCTTGATTTTGAAAATGTTCAGCCTAGATTTGTATACTGCTTTGACTATAATTCCATGAGCGAGGACGAGCTTATGCTCACCTTTAAAGCGGATTACAGAAACAGAATAAGAAAAGCACCTAAAAAAGGCGTTGAAGTTAAAATAATGGGCAAAGAGGCTCTTGACGATTTCGTAAACATTATGCACGAAACGGGAGAGAGAGACGGATTCTCTACAAGACCTAAGTGGTATTTTGAAAAGATTCTTGACTGTATGGGAGAGGATGCACGCCTTTACATGGCTTATTACGAGGGCAAACCTATTGCAGGCACTATCGCTATAAAATGGGGTCAGAATGTTATGAAATACCAGTACGGTGCTTCTTCAAACGCTCACAGAAATGTTTATCCTAACTATGCTCTTCAATGGGCAATGATGAAATGGGGACTTGAATGCGGCTGTCAGGTTTATGATTTCGGCGGAATAAGCGGCGACTGTCAAAACCCTGAAAATCCGCATTACGGACTTTGGCGTTTCAAACACGGCTTCGGCGGATATATGAAAGAATTTATAGGCGAATTTGATTATGTTATCAACAAGCCTGTTTATAATTTATACAACATTGCTATGGAGTTAAAAAAGAAAATAAGATGAGCAGATATGTTATTGAAAAAGACAAGCTGATTGAGAATATAAACTATATAAAAGAGCGAGCAGGCGTGCCCGTTATAGGTGTAGTAAAGGGAAACGGATACGGTTTCGGCATAAGAGAATTAACGCAGATTTTAAAACAATGTGGTATTAGAACTTTTGCGGTAACCGAGGTTACGGATATTCCCATTCTCAAAGAAATTCTTGACGATGAGGAAATTCTTGTAATGCGTTCAACCTGCATTGAAAGCGAAGCAAGAATGATTGCTGAAAACGGCTGCATTGCAACAATAGGCTCGTCAGAGGCTTGCAGAGTTATGAATGAGGTTTCTGCAAAGCTCAATGTAAAAACTAAATGTCATCTCAAAATAGATACAGGCATGGGCAGATACGGCTTTATGCCGAGTGAAATTTCAAAAGCGATTGAATGCTACAAGTGTGAAAATCTTGAATTTACAGGCATATACACTCATTTTTCAAGCGCATTCAGAAATGCTGAACTTACGAAAGCACAGCTAACATTATTTAAAGACTGCATTGAGCAGATTAAAAAAGCAGGCTTTGAAACAGGCGTTGCACATTGCGCTAACTCCCCCGCCCTTTTAAATGTTGAGGGCGTTGAAATGGATGCAGTCCGTATCGGCTCAGCATTTACAGGCAGAGTTATCACAAAAGCGAAAACTCCGCTTCACAGACTCGGCAGACTTGAGGCAGAAGTTGTTGATGTAAAAACCGTTCCTGCGGGATATTCCGTTGGGTACAACGGACAGTTTCAAACTAAAAGAGAAACAAAAATTGCCGTTATTCCTATCGGGCATTATGACGGCTTTGGGCTTACAAAAGAAAAAGAGGCTGTGACATTAAGAAATGTACTCTCTCTTTTCAAACAGTATCTCAATAAAAAACAGATGTATGTGAGAATTAACGGGCGTATGTTCCATGTTATAGGCTCAATCGGACTTTCTCATACCGCAGTAGACATTACAGGCTCAGAGATAAAATGCGGCGACACAGCAAGCGTAGACATTTCACCGCTTATGGTCAATCCGAGAATTGAAAGAATATATGAATAACACAAAAGACCTGAAAGGATAACAAATCCTAACAGGTCTTTATTTTATTTCTCAATCACTTAAGAAGTTTCAAAACAATTTTTTCTAATTTTCTTTCATATACTTTCAGAAAAGCCGACAGCATTATATCATTCAAAACAAACACGATATTCATAAGAATGGTAAACACGGCAAGCATTGATGCTGAAAAAACACCGTCCTCAAAAAACGGAATATTAAAAACAAAAACCGAAATAAGTTCTGTGATTAAAAGCGAAACATTGAAAACGGCAAATTTAAGAATAATGGAAAATATTTTAGGTTTGATTTTTTCAACCAAGTGCTTTATTAAAGGATAATATCCGAAAAACAAAATATATATAAGTGCAGACTCTTTATCAGGAACAAGAATAAGCGAAAGTATTGAAGTAGCCGCATAAACACACAAGGCAGTTGATGAAGAGAATGTTTTTTTCAAAGCGCTTATAAGCATACCCACCACCATTGGAGTCACATAAGTAAACACATAAAAAAAGCCTGACATGAACAACAAAGCTACCGAAACCGCTGCTGACATTCCGGCAACGGCGGCTTTAACAGATTTTCTCATAACATCACCCAATTTAATTATACATTCATATTATGCGTATTTTGTAAATAGTTCGTAAATAATTGTCAAATCAGCCTGTTTCGATATTTACTTTTTTAAAATTGTTGTATATAATTAATAAAAAGATATTACAGAGGTAATTGCAATGGTAAAGAAAATAAGTTTAATTTTATTGTGCTTAGTACTTATCTCTGCCTGTTTTGCAGGCTGTAAAGGAAATGAATCTGTATCTCCTGCGGATTCCGACAGTGACGGTCTTGGACAAAATGCCGAAGAATACGGATTTGAAGTCGACGAAGACGGAAACGAAGTAATGGTTGTTTACGAAGACGGAAAAGCGTATGTTGTTGATGAAAACGGTAAAAAGACGGGTGAAACCATCAAAAACCCATCAGGTTTGCCGTCACAGACAACAACGAGTTCAAACTCAGAAAACTCAAATTCCAACGGTGAAGGCCCTACAACTACTCCCGACCGTGAAGATGTTTCAAACGACACGGGAGACGCTAAAGGCACTACATCGCCTGAACTTACTACTATTCCGCTTGATAAGGATAAAGTACCCTCCACTTCAGAGAACGGTGAATCGGTAAAATTCAGCGATAAAGATGTTAAGACAATAACAAATATGCTTGAAGTTCCGTATCTTTATGTAGAAAGCTACGAAAGCAATCAGAAAGTGCCTGTTTCAATTGCAACTCACGTTGCTTGCTGGATGCTTGAAAGAGAAAACCTTAACACAAGCAGTTTTCCGAGCGGTACGGTTGTAGTTGATTTATTTAACTATTTCGCCGCTACAGTTGTTTCATTCAAAACAACCTGTAATTCATATACAGGCGATGGCGTTGACAACGCAGCACCGATTACTTATAACAGCTCAAACGATACTTTTTCCATTACATCTTCAAAATATGAAGAGCCTACTCACGAGGTATCAATCACAGAGATTCAAAGTCTCGGAAACAATAACTATTATAAAGTAATAGCTAATGTAAAAGGTCTTGACTCAAGCTGTAAAAGTAAAAAAGTGATAGCAGTTATTCAAAAGAACAAACTTGATACAAGTCTTGGATTCTCAATTAAAGCTCTCAAATGGAGCTGATATAATAAACACAAATACGAAACACGGCAGTCAAATTTGACTGCCGTGTTTTTTATGTAATATTAATTTTTCGATTTTTCTTTAAGTTTCTGAATAATCGCGTCATGCTTTTGTGATGTCATATTACAGGTTAAGAACGGAACTGCAGAAATAATACCTGCAACCATAGCTGCGATTATTGACCAGCTTATTATGGGGTTTCTTACTGCCGCGTCAGTCAGTACACTGTAATCAGTTGTGCCGTCTGCGCCTGCCGCAAGACCGAAATGTTCATACACTGCCGTAAGAACAGCCGTTGAAATTATACTTCCTATTACAGAGAACATAGTTTGGAAGTTTTGAACAAAGCCTTCAAATCTTTTTCCTGTTTTAAGCTGTTGTTCGTCAAGAGTATCAGCCATCAGTGATGTTTGCAAAATATACTGAGGACCGTTTGCAAGATTATATAGATAGAGTGCAATTACAAAGAACACTACGCCGTGCTTGAATGTAAAGAACATAATCAGCGCCGCAACCGCATTCATTCCGAATGATGCGAAGCCGAAAGTTCTGTATCCAAGTTTCTTTATGAGAATCGGCGCAAGCAGCATTCCGGGTACGCACGCTGTTGAAACAACAGTACTGAGTATTCCGTTCATTGCACTGCTGTTTAGCTGATAAAGGCAAATCCAGCCAAGCAAAACTGAAATACAGCCTCTGAAGCCGTCAAAAAGCTTTCCTATTGAAACAATCCAGAAATCCTTGTTTTTTGCAAGTACGGAAAAGCCCTCTTTAAAGCTTACTTTTTCAAATTCTTTTTCGTCTTCTTTGGGAGCGTTTATAACCCTCTCCTTCGTCTTAGCCATAACAAGCAGACCGAGAAGGAATCCTACAATTGTAAACGCAGGAAGAAGTATGCGATATGATTTTATATCAAGAAGACCCTGAGAACCGAAAAAGATTTGAGCAAAAACAGGAAGAACAAGCTGTACTATTGACGGGCCGAGGTTTGACACAAATTCAGAAATACTCATTATAAACGAGCGTTCTCCCGAATTTGGAGATATTACCTGAGAAATTCCGACATAGGCATTGTTGTAGACATGTTGCCCGACATACAGTATGTTATAAAACAATGCTATAAGCACCATTTTAACGGCAACACTTCCGTTTATAGGAATAAGCCATGTCATTCCTATAACGCCTATAAGGCACGGTATACCAGCCCACAAAAGATATGGTCTGAACTTACCCATTTTAGTATTTGTATTATCAACAAGAATACTGACGATGGGTGTTTTCAGTATGCTGATTATATTTGAAATAACAAAAAGAACAAATATATTAGACGGGCTTAACTTATATATTGAACCGACAAGCAGACAGGTGGCAGACATATTTATCTGCGACACCATAGAGTTAACAGTTTTGACGCCGATTCCGCCGCCGCTGAAAATTACTACTTCTTTATAAGGCACATATGAGCCGTCTTTAGGGTCTTTCCAATGTTGTTTAACATCTGAAACAACGCTTTTGATTTTACCCGTTACAGATTTAACACTCGAGTTTTCCATTGCAATCCCTTTCTGCTCAGAATATTAACTTATAAAAGTACCTTTTTTGCAGTTGAAAGTAAACTTGTTTTCTTTGCCGTCAAGCTTATATTCTACTGTTATTTCATTTTTTGCCGTATATTCGGCTGAAATTATTTCTGCCTTCTTGGAAAAGGCTGTATCATAGAATGTTTTAAGCTGTAATGCAGAGTAGTCCGATACATTATCAGACACAAAAAGAAGATTACCGAAAAGGCAATTTATTTTAGCGAGCGTTTCACGCTGTGCAAAAGTCATTGAAATATTATTATCTCTGAGTAAAAATACATCAGGGTCATTCATAAACGCTCTTGAATCAAGATGGCGGCGGAAAACAGAGTTATTGACTGCGTGAAGAGTTGAAACATCTTCTCTATGCGGAATTAAAGTCTTTTTCCAAGCAAGACCAACATCAGCGCCTATTCGACAGAAATCAACCTTGCCGAACGCAGGTGCAAGCGGAACGCCGCATCCGAGTATAAGCTTATCGCCGCAGCACTCTCTCAAGAAGTCCATTGCGTCGCACATTATCTCCCCCCTGCTCTTATTATGAATGGGCAGTATACAGGCAGCATAGAGGAAATCAAGCTTAACCATGTCATAATTCCACTCGTTTAAAATCACAGAGAAAAAGTTGCGGATATATTCCCTTGCCTCTTCATTATAAATATCTAATGCGTAAAAAGTGCCCCAGTTAGGCCCGCATATATAAGGCTTACCCTTTTCATCACGAACAAGCCAATCGGGATGCTCTTTATATACTCGGCTTGATTTTGTTGCCGCAAAAGGCGCAAGCCAAAGACCTGCAAGCATACCTTTAGAATGAATTTTATCAGCAGTATATTTCATACCGTCCGGGAATTTTGTTTTGTCAACTGAAAGCCAGTCGCCGATTGCGGATTGATAGCCGTCGTCAATCTGAAAAATATCTACTTTCTTTTCAAGTGCGCTGAGTGCGTCCAAATCTCTCTCAACAATATTTTGAGTTACCTTGTCATAATAATTATACCAAGTGGTATAGCCTGTCATTCGTCTTTTAACGGGCGGATTAATATTCATAAGCTCAAAATATTTATCGAACGCACACTCATATTCTCCCGAAATCACGGCAAAATCAAGAAGCAATGATTTATCTGAATATACTACGCCCTCAAGGTCTTTGATAACATTTACCCAGCTATTATTGGCGTCAAGCTCAATAATTGTATATCCGCACCTTTCATTAAGAGAAGCGAATAAATCAATCTGGGTATCCTTTCTTGCATAGCAATAAGAAAAGCCGTAGAAAAAGCCTTTTTTATAGTTATATTTATAGATAGCCTCATCGCCTGCACGGTTAAGACCAACTTTAGCTGTGAGCGGTGAATTAATAAATTCATCAACCAACTTGGTCATTCCGTCCATTTTCTCATAAATCTTATATTCCCTGCTGTCAGTCCATGACTGATAGCCATTCGCATAAACTGCGTCAGCATCAGAAAAATCATATTTTAAGATGATAGCAAATCTCTTAACCCTGTCTCTTATACACATCTGACGCTGCCGACGATCGCATAAGTGTAG
>UQFL01000081.1 GCA_900540305.1 uncultured Oscillospiraceae bacterium
ACACTTATGCGATCGTCGGCAGCGTCAGATGTGTATAAGAGACAGATATATAATAATTTAAAAATGTCAAATATTCCCCAAGGGATAAGGAGAAAGAATATGAAAAAAACAGTTTCTTTAATTCTTGCAGTCATTATGATAGCGGCAACATTCGCTTCCTGCACAGGTCCGAATGCCGATATGACGGAGGAAAACATCACCGCAACGGTTGATACGGCGTTTACTGCGCTTGTTGAGTTTGATACCGAAACACTTACAAAGTATGTTGATTCCTCAACGCTCAATGTCATTATAGGTTATGCGGAGGACCATGAGCAGTTTGCTCAGCTCGGCAAGGAGATTTTCGCAAATCTTACTTACGAGATAAAATCTATTGACACGGAAAACAAAACAGTAACCGTCAGCGTTAAAAACAAAGACCTTTATCTCACCGCTCAGGCGTTTACCGTTCAGCTTACTCAGAAATACAGCACATTGCAGCTTCTCAACCTTTTAAAGAGCGACGCTTGGCTTGATAATAATCTCTCAGAACTCACAGCCGATATAGCAGAGGCGAAGATGCTTGAAGAAAGCACGGATATTACTCTCACTATTGACGACAGCGGTAAAAATCTTGTTCTCGGCTTTGATGAAAATGCTGAAAACGGCGTTTCGGGCGGAGCGCTTGCCGCAATTAAGGAAACGATAGGCGTTTAACGCCAAAAAGTGCGTGACATAGTGTCTCTTTTATGATAAACTAATTATTTAGTTGGTAATATAATACAAAATAGGCTTTTTCAAGCTTTAATCACTGCGCTGTTATCGGCGCCGTGCAAAAATCAGCAAAAAATCACTTATGAGGTGTAAAAATGGCAAATAAGTTTTTAACTGCTCTTTTCGGTGATTATTCCGCAAAAGAGGTTAAAAGAGTAAAGAAAACTGCGGACAAGGTTCTTGCCCTTGAAAGCAAATACGAAGCAATGAGCGACAAGGAACTTGTTTCTCAGACTGATATTCTCAAGGGCAGACTCGCAAACGGCGAAACTCTTGACGATATTCTTCCCGATGCCTTTGCAGTATGCCGTGAGGCGGCTTGGCGTGTTTTGGGAATGAAGCATTTCCCCGTTCAGGTTATCGGCGGTATTATTCTTCATCAGGGCAGAATTGCCGAGATGAAAACAGGTGAAGGTAAAACTCTTGTTGCCACTCTCCCCGCATATCTTAATGCTCTTGAGGGCAACGGCGTTCATATCGTTACTGTTAACGATTACCTTGCAAAGCGTGACTGCGAGTGGATGGGCAAGCTTTACCGCTTCCTCGGTCTCAGCGCAGGTCTTATTATTCATGAGAAAACAAACGCTCAGCGTAAAGAGGCGTATGCCTGCGATATTACTTACGGCACAAACAACGAGATGGGCTTTGACTATTTGAGAGATAATATGGTTCTCTACAAAGAGCAGAAAGTTCAGAGAGGTCACAATTTCGCTATTGTCGATGAGGTTGACTCAATTCTTATCGATGAGGCGCGTACTCCTCTTATCATCAGCGGCAGGGGCGACCAGTCAACCGATATGTACCGCAGGGCAAACGAGTTCGCAAGAGGACTTGTTATGGATAAGGTTGCTCAGATGGACGAAAAGCGGGACACTGAGGAAACCTATGACGGCGACTATGTTGTTGACGAAAAGGCACGCACCGCAACTCTTACACAGAGCGGTGTTAGAAAAGCTGAAAAATATTTCGGCGTTGAAAACCTTATGGATATGGAAAACACAACATTGCTTCACCATATCAATCAGGCAATCAAGGCAATCGGCGTAATGCGCCGTGATATTGACTATGTTGTAAAAGACGGTCAGGTTCTTATCGTAGACGAGTTTACGGGAAGAATTATGCTCGGCAGACGCTATAATGACGGACTTCATCAGGCTATTGAAGCAAAAGAGGGCGTAAAGGTTGAGCACGAGAGCAAAACTCTTGCAACAATCACTTTCCAGAACTACTTCAGACTTTACAAGAAGCTTTCAGGTATGACGGGTACTGCTTCAACAGAAGCGCCCGAGTTCAGCGAAATCTACAAGCTTGATGTTGTTGAAATTCCCACCAACAAACCGCTTGCAAGAATAGACCTCCCCGATGTTATCTTCCAGACGGAGAGAGCAAAATATAAAAAGGCAATCGAACAGATAAAGGAATGCCACGATAAGGGTCAGCCGATTCTTGTCGGCACAATCAGCATTGAAAAGAGTGAACTTCTTTCCAAGATGCTCAAAAAAGCAGGTATTCCCCATAATGTCCTCAACGCTAAAAACCACGAGCGTGAGGCTGAGATAATCGCTCAGGCAGGTAAACTCGGCGCCGTAACAATCGCAACAAATATGGCAGGCCGTGGTACTGATATTATGCTCGGCGGTAACGCTGAATATCTCGCAACTGCTGAAATGAGAAGAATGCAGTATCCTGAGGAGATTATCGCAGAGGCAAAGGGTTTTGCGGAAACCGATAACGAGGAAATCCTTGAAGCGAGAAACACTTTCAGAGAGCTTGAAAATAAATATAAGGAACAGATTAAAGATGAGGCTGACAAGGTAAGAGAAGCAGGCGGTCTGTTCATTCTCGGTACAGAGCGTCACGATTCACGCCGTATTGATAACCAGCTCAGAGGTCGTGCAGGTAGACAGGGAGACCCCGGTAAATCACAGTTCTTCCTTTCAACAGAGGATGACCTTATGCGTCTCTTCGGCGGTGAAAGAATGAAAGCCGTAATGAGCCGTCTTGCTGTTGATGAGGATATGCCTATCGAAAGCAAGATGATTTCAAACACCGTTGAATCTTCACAGAAAAAGGTAGAGGGCAGAAACTTTGCAATAAGAAAGCAGACTCTTCAGTACGACGATGTTATGAACCGTCAGAGAGAGCTTATCTACAAGCAGAGAGATATGGTGCTTGACGGCATTGACCTCACTCAGAAGATATTTGATATGCTTGATTCAAGCATTGAGGAAAATGTTCCTGTTTACTGTGCTAAGGACGCTCACAGAAAAGACTGGAACCTCAACGGACTTAAAGAGAAATACAAGGGCTGGCTCCTTTCCGAAGACGAACTTTCAAAGCTTGATGACCTTGATGTTGACGAGATTATCGAACTTCTCAAGGAAACAGGCAGAAAGAAGCTTGAGGAGAGAAGAGAGGCTTACGGCGAAGAGATTTATCAGGACCTTTCAAGAAAGATTCTTCTTCACAATGTTGACTCGCTTTGGATGGACCATATCGACGCTATGGATGACCTTAAAGAGGGTATCCACCTCCGCTCCTATGCTCAGAAAGACCCCGTTGTTGCTTTCAGAATGGAATCATACGATATGTTTGACGAAATGACTGCAACAATCCGTGAAAATACCGTTAAGATGATGTTCACAACGGTTGTAAGACGCAGAGAGGATGTTGAGCGCCAGGCAGTTGCAAAGATTACAGCAACTTCAAGCGGCGGCGATGACAGCACCAAAAAAGAGCCTGTAAGAAAAACAAAAAAGGTAGGCCCCAATGACCCGTGCCCCTGCGGAAGCGGAAAGAAATATAAAAAGTGCTGCGGTTCACCCGAAAAGCTTGCAGATAAATAATTATATATAAATGTAATAAATAAAGGCTGCCGTGTGGCAGCCTTTTATTTTTTCGAAATATATATGTTATAATATATAAATTAAAAAACAAAACCCGACACATTACTGCGCCGGGTTTATTGCATTTATGCTGTTTTTACAGATTGTGCATTATGCTCTGGGGTTCTTGATAGCTGCCTGAGCTGCTGCAAGGCGAGCGATCGGAACACGGAAAGGTGAGCAAGATACATAATCAAGTCCGATGCCGTGGCAGAACTCAACTGAGCTCGGGTCGCCGCCGTGCTCACCGCAGATACCGCAGTGAAGTTCAGGACGAGTAGCCTTACCGTTAGCAACAGCCATCTTCATAAGGCTGCCAACACCAACAGTGTCAAGCTTCTGGAACGGATCTGATTCAAAGATCTTAGCATCATAGTAAGCATCAAGGAACTTACCAGCGTCATCACGGCTGAAGCCGTATGTCATCTGAGTAAGGTCGTTAGTACCAAAGCAGAAGAACTCAGCTTCCTTAGCGATATCGCCAGCTGTAAGAGCAGCACGAGGAATCTCGATCATAGTACCAACTTCATACTTCATGTCAACGCCTGCTGCTGCGATTTCAGCGTCAGCTGTTTCAACAACAACATCCTTAACATACTTAAGTTCTTTTGTATCAGCAGCAAGAGGAATCATAATTTCAGGAGTGATAGCCTTGCCTGTTTCTTTAGAAACATTGATTGCAGCGCGGATAACAGC
The DNA here is from genome assembly GCA_900540305.1 of uncultured Oscillospiraceae bacterium. Lineage (GTDB taxonomy): Bacteria > Bacillota > Clostridia > Oscillospirales > Acutalibacteraceae > Eubacterium_R. The sequence goes on from UQFL01000081.1 coordinate 4,335, forward strand.
CTTTGTCTGCATCTTTGCAATTTCAGGATATGTAACTGCAAGACGAAGACCACGGTGACCCATCATCGGGTTTGTCTCGTGAAGAGATTCGCAAACCTCTTTAAGCTCTTTAGCTGTAATGCCAAGCTCGTCAGCAAGCTCTGCAATTTCATCGTCCTTTGTGGGAACGAACTCGTGAAGCGGAGGATCAAGGAAACGAACTGTCATCGGAAGACCGTTAAGTTCCTTGTACATAGCCTCGAAGTCACCCTGCTGAAGAGGAAGAATCTCATCAAGAGCAGCTTCTCTTGCTTCAACTGTCTTAGCAACGATCATCTTACGGATTGACTTAATTCTGTCGCCCTCGAAGAACATATGCTCTGTACGGCAGAGACCGATACCTTCTGCACCAAACTTAAGAGCCTGAGCAGTATCTCTCGGGTTATCAGCGTTTGTTCTAACCTTAAGCTGGCGATAGCTGTCAGCCCAGCCCATGAAACGACCGAAGTCGCCGCTGATTGAAGCGCTTACTGTCGGGATAGCTTCACCGTAGATGTTACCTGTTGAACCGTCGATTGAAATGTAATCGCCTTCGTTGTACTTCTTGCCGCCAAGCTCAAAGTATTTCTCGTCAGCGTGCATAGCGATTTCGCCGCAGCCTGATACGCAGCATGTACCCATACCACGAGCAACAACGGCAGCGTGTGAAGTTGTACCGCCGCGAACTGTAAGGATACCTTCAGCAGCAACCATACCTTCAATATCATCGGGAGATGTTTCAAGACGAACAAGAACAACTTTCTCGCCTTTTTCTGCCCATTCCTTAGCGTCAGCAGCTGTAAATACAACTTTACCGCAAGCAGCGCCGGGAGAAGCAGCAATACCCTTGCCGATAGGAGTAGCAGCCTTAAGAGCTGTTGCGTCAAACTGGTCATGAAGAAGAGCGTCAAGCTGCTTGGGTTCTACACGAAGAACAGCCTCTTTCTCATCAATCATACCCTCGTCAACAAGGTCAACTGCAACTTTAAGAGCAGCAGCAGCTGTTCTCTTACCGTTACGGGTCTGAAGCATATAGAGTTTACCGTTTTCAATAGTAAATTCCATATCCTGCATATCTTTATAGTGGTTTTCAAGGTTCATAGCGATGTCGTGGAACTGAGCGTAAACATCGGGCATTTCCTCCTGAAGCTTAGCAATCGGAGAAGGAGTACGAACACCTGCAACAACATCTTCACCCTGTGCGTTGATGAGGTACTCACCGTAAAGACCCTTTTCGCCTGTTGCGGGGTTACGAGTGAATGCAACGCCTGTGCCTGATTTCATGTTGAGGTTACCGAATACCATCGGCTGAACATTTACAGCAGTACCCCATGAATACGGGATATCGTTCATACGGCGGTAAACATTAGCACGGGGGTTGTCCCAAGAACGGAATACAGCCTTAACAGCTTCCATCATCTGCTCCTTAGGATCTGTCGGGAAGTCAACGCCTTTTTCGCTCTTATAGAATTCCTTGAAGAGTCTAACAAGCTCTTTCATATCTTCTGTGTCGAGCTCAACGTCATATGTAACGCCTTTCTTAGCTTTCAATTCGTCGATGATAACTTCAAATCTCTTCTTTGAAAGTTCCATAACAACGTCTGAGAACATCTGAATGAAACGGCGGTATGAGTCATATACGAAACGAGCGAAAGACGGATCCGGATTGCCTTTGATAAGACCTTCTGCAACTTCGTCGTTAAGACCAAGGTTGAGGATTGTATCCATCATACCGGGCATTGAAGCACGAGCGCCTGAACGAACTGATACAAGAAGCGGGCAGTCGGGGTCGCCGAATTTCTTTTCGTTGATTTCTTCTACTTTTGCAAGATATTCATAAATCTCTGCCTCAATTTCGGGAGCGATTGTTTTGCCGTCATCATAATAACGGGTACAAGCTTCCGTTGAGATGGTAAAGCCCTGGGGAACAGGCATGCCAAGCTTTGTCATCTGAGCAAGGTTAGCGCCTTTACCGCCAAGGAGTTCTCTCATGGTTTCATCGCCTTCTGAGAACAAATAAACATACTTGTGACTCATAAATGAGTACCTCCTATAAAAAGTTTACTAATTACCGGTTTGGGAATTTAATATGCTATATTAACCAGTATATTGCGGTAGTATTATATCATACTATAAAATAAATTACAAATATTTTTTATAAATTTATTAATTAGAGCGTTTTTGTATTGAAAAAAAGGTGCTTTTAGTGCATAATGTAGTAGCTGTCTCTTATACACATCTCCGAGCCCACGAGACCGAGGCTGATCTCGT
>UQFL01000082.1 GCA_900540305.1 uncultured Oscillospiraceae bacterium
AAGAGACAGATTAAAAAAGTGCGTTTTCGTAATTGAAAACGCACTTAAAATAGTTGTTATTATATAAATTATTACCAATAACTATTGATTAATTTTCGCCTGCAAGCTCTTTCCAGTGGATTTTGCAATACTCTTTTCCGTCTATCGGCGGATAGTCCTCATCGTCCACTTTTGCGGCGTTATAGCAGTCATATTCACCGTTATAAGCACAGCGAACTGTTTCTTCGCCGCCCTCGTTTATGGATGGTATAAAAGCAATAAGAAACACTGCAACAACTGCAACTGCGCTTAAAACAGCGCCTCCTCTGCCCTGCGTCCATTTAAGGAACTTGATTTTTCCGAGGTCTATTTTATCAAGATATGTAAACGGCTTAACATTCGCAATAAGATACATACAGCCTTTCATTATGAAGTAACCTGCAATACCGGAAACGGTGCCTACAATAAGTCCGCCGATAACATCCGTTGCGTAATGAACCATAAGATATACACGGCTACCCATTGTGCATAGAGCTAAAACGGGGAAAAGCCAAGCAATTTTCTTTTTGCCATCTTTTCTGAAAACGAGGAACATTGAAATTGCAATTTCAAACGCCGCAGTTGTATGTCCGCTCGGGAAAGAATAGTCAGATTCGCTGAGACCGCCTGCTCCGAGATAAGCTGCCCAATACTGCATATCTGCCTGAAGCGTATTATACGGTCTTATACGGAGAACTGACGGCTTTACAATAACATTAGTAACTATTGTGCCGACAGCTATTGCAAAAACAAGCGCAAAGCCGTATTTTCTTGTTTTCTTGAAGAGCATAAGAACGACACCCACAATTACCATGGGAATTACAAAGCCCTCGTCGCCGAAAGTTGTAAAGAACTTAGCAAGCATTGTAAGAAAAGAATTTTGAATGTCGCCGAAAAAGTGAAAAACAGCTATATCAAAGCCATAAAACGCTTTATCGATTGAATCACCTATTGTTAATAATATCGGATTCACAAGAATACCTCCATAATTATGTAATTTAAATTATCATAAATATTACCAAATTACCGATAATATTGCAAGATTAGATTTGCGGATTTGTTACAAGTTATTAACACAATTTCAACAATTATGTGATATTGTAATCTAAATTCAAATGGGCAAGGGAGTTCTATGATAACAAATCCTTACAAAATTTTAGGAGTGCCGGACGGGGCTTCGGAGAAAGAATGCGCAAGAGCATACAGAAAACTTGCGAAAAAATACCACCCCGACCTCAACCCCGGCGATGAAACTGCCGCCAAAAAAATGGCGGAAATAAATGCGGCGTTTGACCAGATTAAAAACGGCACAGCATCACAGGCCGGCGGTTATACGGGAACGCGCGGATATTCGGGATACGGCGCCTATTCAGGTGCAAGAAGAAATTCTTCATCATCACCCGACTATTACACATCTATTGCGCAGTTTATCAATAACAGGCAGTTTACACAGGCTCTCAACCTATTAAATCAGATTGAGGACAGAACGGCACAGTGGTATTATCTTTCTGCTCTTGCAAATTTTGGCGCAGGAAAAAGGGAGATTGCGCTGTCACACATTCAGCAGGCTTGTGCAATGGCTCCCGATAACTACACCTACCGTGCGACTTATGACAGAATACGCCAGTCTCACGAGGGCGGATTTGCCAATCCTTTCGGCGGTTATGCAGATTTCGGTGGCTTTACGGAGCAAGACTCTCGGCCGCACACAGTATATACAACGCAATCGGGCGGCTGTCTTTCAAAAATCTTTAAATTTTTCTTTTTTATAATTTTATTCAGAGTTATCATTTGGCTGATTTCATCAATAATAGGCGTATTTTCTTACAATACCAATTCTAACAACAATTACAATCCCGAACAGCAGCCGTCAACCTCTTATTCAGAAGACGGCGATTTTGAAGAATATGGTGATTCTGAGAATTACAGCGACTATTTCGGTGAAAATTACGGTGAAGGATATAAAGGATAGATAGCAAAATGAAAAAATTTTTAGAAAACCTTGCAATTAAATTTCAAAGATTTATGTACGGCAGATACGGCGCAGATAATCTTTACAAAGCACTTATATGGTTTTATCTTGCCGATGTGTTGATTGCCGTTATCCTCGGCAGGGCAGTTGACAGCGTATTTTATACAATCTTCTCAATAATAGGCTTAGGCATTATAATATTCGCCTTTTTCAGAGTTTTCTCAAAAAACATTGAAGCGAGAAGAAAAGAGAATACAAAATGGCTTAATATCTGTTCTTTTTTCAGAAAGAAAACAGATTTGGTAAAGAACAGATGGAAATTCAGAAAAACGCATGTTTTCAGAAAATGCCCCAACTGCAAAGCTGTGCTGAGAATGAAAAAAGTAAAAGGTAAGCACAGCGTCACCTGCCCGCACTGCAAAACAAAATTCAATTTCAAGGTTGTTTTCTGACTGTGATTGAAATTTGTTTACATATATGTTAATATAATCAGCAGAGGTGAACACAATGCAGATCAAAGAAAGCGCAGAAAACTATCTTGAAACGATACTTGTTATCCACAGCGAAAAAGGATATTGCAGAAACATTGATATTTGCAACAAGATGGGCTTTTCAAAACCGTCTGTTTCAGTATATATGAAAAACCTGAGAGAGGACGGCTATATCAATATAGACGACAACGGCGATATAACGCTTACTGAAAAAGGACAGCAGATAGCTGACCGTATTCTTGACAGGCACAATGTCATCGCAGGATTTCTCATTCAGCTCGGAACGCCTGAGGAGATAGCTTATCAGGATTCCTGCAAAATAGAGCACGACATCAGCGAGGAAAGCTTTAAGCTTATAAAAGAGCAGTATCTTAAAAATCTTAATAAATAATAATTATAGCTATAAAAAAACTGACCTTTTGAAAGGTCAGTTTTTTTGTTTGTATAAATACAGAAATTTTAAACCGTAGCCTGCTGATTATTGATTTCCCCACCCGTGAGAACCTGGTGAGCGGCATTGGCAAGCTCTTTCATATCATCATTATTCTTTAAAATAGATTTAGGTGCTGACAAAGCGCACATAACAAGATTGTAATACGCACTGCCTTCAGGGTGAGGATTTACAGCACCGTCAAGCGCAGAAAGCCAAAACTCCCCTATCATTTCCTTGAGTGGCTTATATCTGTACTGCTGTGCATCGCATTTAGAAACGCCGTTGTCAAGGCGGAAAAAGCGCAAAAGCTTATACACATCCCACACAAGAGCCGTATCAAGCTTATGAAGCAAAGGTTTTGCAATGCACCAAGCAGAAGCAAGCTTTTCACCGTCTAATCCGAGCGCAGTCAGCCTTTCGCAAAACTGCTCTTTCGTTTTACATTCAAGCACTCTGAAAATAAGGTCCTCAGCGTGCTTTGCTAAAAACGCCTGAGCGTCTGTTTCTTTGCCGTTTAAGGTGAATTTTTCAAGGTGGTCAACTATATAAGAAAGCGTGCCGTTTTCATTTACTGTAACATTTACTATCGGTGCAGGATAACCGCAAAGAGAGCCGACATTTACTTCCGTTACAGTATTTCCTGCAGGGCTTGTAAATCTGTCAGTAGCCTGAATATGGCTGTGACCGACAAACATATATTTCAGTCCGCAGTCGGCAAATCGGCTTGCAACATATTCTCTGTTTTCGACGCAGGTTGAGCCGCCTGTTATCAAGGGCGAAATATGAGGAATAAGAAGATGATGCTCCGCTCCTATCAAAACACAGCCGTCCTGCTTTGCTTTATTTATCTGCTTTTCAATCCACTGCCAGCAGTCCTCAGTAAAACCGGCGTGGTCATTCTCGTTCTTGTCATCGTTAAGGCAAAGCACTCTGACTCCGCCGAGGTCTATTGTATAGCAGACCGTGCCTATTTTTGTTGTAAAGCTGTCTATTGCTTCGTCAGGTCCGAAATCCTTATAAAACTCAGGGAGTTCACAGCTTTTCATAACCTCAACATCATTATATACACTGTCACCCTCAAATCTTCTCGGGTTTTCATCACAGCACCAGTCATGCGTTGCGGTTATGACATATACTCGCTTGTGTTTTTTCAGTTCATAAAGTTTTTCTCTGAATTCTAAATGCGAAACCTTTTCGCCGTCGTTTGAAACATCGCCAAGTATAAAAACAGCGTCTGTATCGCTTTTAGCAATTCTTTCAAATGCGGCGTCAATAATCTCTGCCGTTTCTGCAAGGCACTTTTGGTCAGAACCTGAACGCAGTTCATACGCCTTTCCGCTCACTCCGAGTTTTTTTGAATAATAATGCGTATCCGCAATAAAAGTAATTTTCATTATAATACATCCCAAAAACGGCAGAGCCATGCCCTGCCGTTAAATTATCAATTATTCATTTACTGCTGCTTTTGTTTCGTTTTCAGCTTTGATTTTTTCTCTCTTCTCCATGATTTCTTTCATCATCTTACGGTGACCGTCACCTGTGATATTGTAGAAATGCATAGGAACAAGCATAAGAAGATAGCCGATTGCGGGAACAAGAGTTGTAAGAAGGAAGAGCGCCCAGTTTGTCTGAGTATTCTGAACAAGAGAGCCCTCTGTGTGCTGAATATATCCTGTGAAACCAAGTACAGCCAAGCCAACTGAAGAAGAAATAGTATTTTCAATCTTACCTGTGAAGCTCATGATTGAAAGCATAATACCCTCAACACGGGTGCCTGTTTTCCATTCGATATAGTCAACCGTTTCAGCTTCCATTTCTTTTTGAATAAGGTTTTTGAATTCAAGAGGAATTGCGGTGAGACCTGTGAAGATAACTACAATAATACCGATTCCGAGAGAAACGCTTTCGCCCTCAGGCTTATTCATAAGGCCGTTGAAAGTTGTTGCCGCAAAAAGAACATGAAGAAGAATAGCTACGCCGCAGCAAGCCTGATAGAACTTTTTGCTGTCTGCTTTTCTGCCGAGAAGTTCAACAATCTTAGGAACAAGAAGTCCTGCGAAAAGGAATCCCGGGAATTTAACAACATCGATAAATACATTGTATTTTCTGTCGAACATAAGGTCTGCAACGAAGTAGAAAGAAACCTGCTCCGCTATTTTACAGATAACAAAGAAAATGTTTCCGAGGAAGAGCATAAGAAGAGGTCTGTTTTTGAAAAGAAGTGAAAAACATTCCGCAACTGAGGGTACATCCTCTTTGTGTTCTGCTCTCTCTTTTGTATTTTTGTATGTAAGTCTTGTAAGGAATACGATACCGATTGCAGAAACGATTGCAGAGGTAAGGTACGCCTGAGGAGTATGGTCATTAAAATAAGGAAGAAGTGCAGCGCCTGCAACGAAAACCTGAGGAAGCGCACCGAGAACCGAACGAATAATTGAGCTGATACCGAAAAGCTTTGTTCGCTCAATACCGCTGGGCGTGATTGAAAACGCAAGGGCGCCCATCGGAATATCAAACGCCGTATAAGTAACATCAAGTCCTATAAAAAGAATTGTTGTATAAATAATATTGAAAACGGGAGACGCATCTGCGCTGCCGATAAAGAAAAGTATCATAACGATTGATACGAAAATCGGCGCCCATTTGATATACGGTCTCATCTGACCGTCTTTAGTTCTCGTTTTGTCAACGATTACGCCCATAATCGGGTCATTGATAGCATCGAAAATACCGCAGAAAAGTCTGATTTTTGATGCCGTTCCCATCGGGTCCTTGAGCTTTTTGAAAAGCACATTTGTAAGGAAGAAGTTAATGTACTTTGATGAGGTCATGCTCGTGTTCATACCCTGAGCGCCTCTTCCGACAGCATAGGAAAGCGTTTCACGCCATGTCAGCACGGTTTCTTCGCCGACATCGGTTTTAACGATTTTGCTGTCAAGAAAATCTTTGACATTGATTTTTGCCATTTCTTTTTCTCCTGTCTTATTTAATTTTCGTTATTTTGTTTTTCTTAACAAAATACACATTGTCCGAAATATCCATCATCGCCTTATCATTCATCGAATCCGTATAAAAATTCACAATATGCGCATCAGGATAAAGTTCGTTAAAAATTTTGACCTTGTTTTCAAGAAAACAAAGGCGTTTGAATTTGCCCGTGGTCTTGTCTATGCTTGAACCCACATAGTTTTTTATATTCATTCTCTTCATAATTTCATCGAGAATAAAATCGGTTGAACCGGAAACGACAATATCGTTTTCCGTTCTGACCGTTTCATACCACGGCTTTATTTTCTTTTCGTTTTTATTCCAGAAATCAACAACACTCTGAGAAACATCGCCGATTTTAGTATAATACCCTTCAAGAAATGATGCATATTCTTCAATCGCCCGTTCGACAGTGAACAAATGAAGTGCATCTTTAACCGCTATCAAGCACAGTTTAGGAACATACTTCCAAATTCTCGCGTCTCGTTTCATATAATACAAAACGAAATCTACAAGAGTTTCACCGTCGTAAATTGTGTTGTCGAAATCGAAAACATTAACTTCCATAATATAAATCCCGTTTTTCAAAATAATGTGTGTGTATTGTCAAATTTAAGTAAAAAATATTTATATTTGACGAAAAAACGCATTGAGCTTTTTGAACAGTGTTTTTATTAATATTAACAGATCTGTCTCTTATACACATCTC
>UQFL01000083.1 GCA_900540305.1 uncultured Oscillospiraceae bacterium
GAGGATTCGATAGTCAAAATCTTATTGCAATAAGATTTTGACTATCGAATCCTCAGGAATTGCAATCGGCTCAATGGTGGCTCAGGAATTCGGATGTCCGCTCGTTTTTGCAAAAAAGAATAAAACTAAAAATATAGCCGGGGATGTTTATGTAACGCCCGTTGAATCTTTTACACATGGGACAACCTATAATGTTATGGTGTCAAAGCGTTTTCTTGGTAAAAATGATAAGGTCCTTATAGTTGATGATTTTCTCGCAATAGGAAATGCGCTCAAGGGCCTTATAAAAATGGTTAATGAAAGCGGCGCTCAGCTTGTTGGCTGCGGCACTGTTATCGAAAAAGGCTATCAGCACGGCGGCGACGAAATAAGAAAAAGCGGCGTCAGAGTGGAGAGCCTTGCAATTATTGAAAGTATGAATTCCGATACTGGCGAAATTATATTCAGAGATTAATTAGGTTATTCGGCGGAAGCCTTATAATATAAACATTAAATTATCCATTGGAGGTAAAAGACATGAAATTGTCCAAAAAAATCGTTGCAGTGCTTTTGGCTCTTGTTCTTGTTTTCTCTTTTGCAGCTTGTGCAGCTGATGAGAATTCAGATAACGGCGCAAATGCTAACAGCGACCTTAAAATCGGTATCATTCTTGTTGGTGATGAGAATGAAGGTTATTCAGCTGCTCACATCAACGGCATCAAAGATGCTATGACAGCTTGCGGCATCACAGACGATCAGGTTATCTGGAAGTATTCAATTCCTGAAGATGAAACTTGCTATGATACTGCTGTTGACCTTGCAGAGCAGGGCTGCAACTATATTTTCTCAAACAGCTACAGCCATCAGTCATATATGGTTCAGGCTGCTGCAGAGTATCCCGATATTACATTCTGCCCCGCAACTGGTGATACAGCTGCTGTTTGCGGACTTTCAAATGTTAAAAACTATTTCACTCAGGTTTATCAGTCACGCTATGTATCAGGCGTAGTTGCTGGTATGAAACTCAAGCAGCTCATCGACGAGGGCACAATCACTGCAGACCAGGCTAAAGTTGGTTATGTAGGCGCTTATCCTTATGCTGAAGTTGTTTCCGGCTACACTGCATTCCTTCTTGGTATCCAGTCAATCGTTCCTGAGGCTACAATGGAAGTTAGATACACAAACTCTTGGTTTGATATTACTGCTGAGGGTGAAGCTGCTAACGCTCTTATCGCAGATAACTGCATCATCATCGGTCAGCACGCTGACTCAACAGGTGCTCCTCAGGCAGTTCAGGCTGCTCAGGATGCAGGCAAACTCTGCTACAGCGTAGGTTACAACATCGATATGCTTGAGGTTGCTCCTACGGCTGCTCTTACTTCTGCTACAAATGTATGGTCTGTTTACTACACCTATGCATTCAACTGCGCTCTTAACGGTGAGGAAATCAAAACAGACTGGTCAGAAGGCTTTGACACAGGCGCTGTTGCTATTACAGCACTCGGCGAGTCTTGCGCACCCGGAACAGCTGAAAAAGTTGAAGAAGTAGAAGCTGCTATCAAAGACGGTTCTCTCAAAGTATTTGACACTTCTAAATTCACTGTTAAAGGTGAGAAAGTTACATCTCATACTTTCGATACAACAATCACAAACTTTGAAACCGGCGAAACAATCTATGCAGGTCAGCAGTATGAATGCATTAAGACAGACGATTCAGGCGTAAGCTACTTTGCAGAGTCTGAATTCCGTTCAGCTCCGTATTTTGACCTTCGTATAGACGGTATTACTGAGCTTAACTAATTCGGTATATCATTTAAGGGAAGCCGTATTCTCGGCTTCCCTTGCTTTGGTTTATATTTATAATTTAAGAACTATATTTTATTGCAAAGGGGTTTTGTATTTTGGAAAAGACAGTTGCTGTCCAGATGAAAAATATTACCAAAACATTCGGCTCCGTTGTTGCTAACAGTAAAGTTGATTTGGATATACGCCGCGGTGAGATTCTTTCGTTACTCGGCGAAAACGGCAGCGGCAAAACTACTATAATGAATATGCTTTCGGGAATTTATTTTCCTGACAGCGGTCAAATTTATGTGAATGGTAAAGAGGTTTCTATCCGTTCTCCAAGAGACGCCTATGAACTCGGAATAGGTATGATTCACCAGCATTTTAAACTGGTAGATGTTTTTACGGCAACTGAAAATGTTGCTCTCGGATTGAATGAAAAGAAATATAATAAAAAGAATATTGCGGCAAAAATTAATGAAATTTGCAAAAAATACGGTTTTGAAGTAGACCCCAACCAAAAAGTCTACAATATGACCGTTTCACAAAAACAGACTCTTGAAATAGTTAAAGTGCTTTACAGAGGCGCAGATATACTTATTTTGGACGAGCCTACAGCCGTTCTTACGCCTCAGGAGACTGAAAAACTTTTCAAGGTTATCCGCAACATGAAAGCGGACGGAAAGTCTGTTGTTATAATCACACATAAGCTTCACGAGGTTCTTGCGGTTTCAGACAGAGTGTCTATTCTTCGCAAGGGCGAATTTGTCGGCACAGTAAATACTGCTGATGCTACAGAGCATTCGCTTACGGAAATGATGGTGGGTCAGAAAGTTTCTCTTAATATTGAAAGACCAGAACCCGTAAATCCGAAAAAGATGCTTGAGGTAAGAAATTTAACCTGCAAAAATACAGACGGAAATGTTGTACTCAGCGATGTCAGCTTTGACGCTTACGGCGGAGAGATTCTCGGTATTGCAGGTATTTCAGGTTGCGGCCAGAAAGAACTTTTGGAATCTATTGCAGGACTTCAGAAAGTTGAACAGGGCGAAATCCTTTTTGAGAGTGAAGACGGCGAAACAAGTCTTGTAGGCAAGAGCCCGAGAGATATTCAAAAACTCGGCGTAGGGCTTTCTTTCGTTCCTGAGGACAGACTCGGTATGGGTCTTGTAGGTTCTCTCGGTATGACGGGCAATATGATGCTTAAATCATACAGAGACGGTCGCTCACCTTTTGTTGAAACTAAAAAGCCCAAAGATCTTTCAAAACAGATAAAAGATGAACTCGGAGTAGTTACTCCGTCTATCAACACACCTGTTCGTAAACTTTCGGGCGGTAATGTTCAAAAGGTGCTTGTCGGCAGAGAAATTGCCGCATCTCCAAGACTTCTTATGACTGCGTATGCAGTAAGAGGACTTGATATAAACACTTCTTATTCTATTTATAATTTGCTCAATGAGCAGAAGAAAAAGGGAGTAGCCGTTATATATGTCGGCGAAGACCTTGATGTTCTTATTGAACTTGCAGACCGTATTATGGTACTTTGCGGCGGTAAGATGAACGGCATTGTTGACGCACGCAAAACAACTAAAGAAGAAATCGGTCTTCTTATGACAAATTTAAAGGAGGGTGAATAATGGCTGTTAAAGAAAAAGTTGCTAAAGAGCCTTTTTTGCGTATTACTAAAAGGGCAAACTGCTCTGCTCCCAAAGCTTGGATTATCAGATTAATTTCACTTTTCTTTGCTCTCGTAGTGTGCGGTGTTCTTATTTTCGCAATAACTGAACTTAACCCCGTTGAGGTTTATAAAACTATGTTCAAGGGTGCATTCGGTACAAACAGACGCTTTTGGGTAACTGCAAGAGACGCTATGTTCCTTCTTCTCATTTCTGTAGGTCTTGCTCCTGCGTTTAAGATGCGATTTTGGAACATTGGTGCAGAGGGCCAGATTCTTATCGGCGGTGTTGCTACTGCCGCTGTAATGATTTATTTCGGACAGACAATGTCAACCCCTCTCCTTTTCATAGTTATGATAATCGCTTCAATAGCAGCAGGCGCAATTTGGGGCCTTATTCCTGCTGTGTTCAAAGCTAAATGGGGCACAAATGAAACCTTGTTTACACTTATGCTTAACTATGTATCTATTCAGATTACTTCATACTGTGTAGCTCGTTGGGAGCATCCTTACGGCTCAAACTCAGTAGGTATTATTAACAGCACAGGTAAACAGGGCTGGCTTCCCGAACTTTTCGGACTTGATTACGGCTGGAATGTTATTATCGTTCTTGTTTTGACAGTTGCAATGTTCATTTACCTTAACTATACAAAGCGCGGATATGAGATTACCGTTGTCGGTGAATCTGTTAACACTGCAAAATATGCAGGTATATCCGTTAAAAAGACCATTATCAGAACAATGCTCATCAGCGGCGGACTTTGCGGTCTTTCAGGCTTCCTTGCGGTTTCAGGCGCTAGCCATACTATTTCTACAAGTACTGCTGGCGGTCAGGGCTTTACTGCGATTATTGTTGCATGGCTCGCTAAATTCGACCCGCTTGTAATGATTTTAATATCATTCCTTCTTGCTTTCCTTGATAAGGGAGCAATCGAGATTGCTTCTCAGTTCAATCTCAATGACTACGCTTCTCAGATGATAACGGGAATAATTCTCTTCTTTATTCTCGGTTCTGAATTCTTTATTAACTATCAGCTCATCTTCCGCAAAAAGAATAAGGAGGTGGCTGAATAATGATTAGCTTGATTCAGGCGGCTGTCGTATTCGGCACCGTAATTATGTTCGGCTGTGTGGGCGAAATTTTGACTGAAAAAGGCGGTAACCTCAACCTTGGTGTACCCGGTATTATGTACCTTGGCGGTATCGCTTCCTTGGCGGCTACTTTCTTCTATGAAAGAAACACTGAAGACCCGAACAGATTTGTCTGTGTTCTCATTGCGCTTGTTTGCGGCTTTGCAGCTGCGGCGCTCGGCGGACTTATTTATTCATTCTTAACAATTACTCTTCGTACAAACCAGAATGTTACGGGTCTTACCATGACGATTTTCGGCTCGGGTGTTGCTAATTTCTTCGGCGGTTCGCTCAATAAGCTTGCAGGCGGCGTTGGTCAGATTTCTGTATCTGAAACCTCTGCGGCTTTCCGTCAGAAAATCCCCGTACTTTCTACTGATACAGGAGCTTTTGGTGAAATCTTTTTCTCCTACGGCTTTATGGTGTATCTCGCAATAATTATTGCTGTTATTATGCAGATTTTCTTCAGCAAATCAAGGGCTGGTCTTAACCTCAGAGCAGTTGGTGAAAATCCTGCAACTGCTGATGCCGCAGGCGTTAGCGTTACGAAATATAAATACATTTCAACTTGTATCGGTGCAGGTATTACTGGTCTTGGCGGCGTTTATTATGTAATGGACTACATCAAGGGCACATGGGCAAACGACGGCACAATTGAAAAACTCGGCTGGCTTGCCGTTGCACTTGTTATCTTCGCAACATGGAAATCCAAAAACGCTATCTGGGGCGCATACCTCTTCGGTATTCTTTATTGGATGTATCAGTATATTCCGAGCAGTATGTATTCATTTATTCCCGGCGAACCCCGTGCAGCGCAGGAAATATTCAAAATGTTGCCTTATGTTGTAACGATTATCGTGCTTATTATCACAAGTCTCAGAAAGAGCAAGGAAAATCAGGGACCGAATTCTCTCGGCCTGTCATATTTCAGAGAGGAAAGGTAAAATGCTTAAAGATATTGATAAAGTACTTGTCAGCGAAGAGCAGCTCAGAGAAATTAATAAAAGACTCGGCGCTAAAATTACCGAGGATTTCAAAGGTAAAAATCTTCTTGTACTCGGTATACTCAAGGGTTGTGTGTTCTTTATGACAGACCTTGTGCGCTGTATTGACCTTCCTATGAGCATTGACTTTATGTCAGTTTCCTCTTATGGTTCCGGCACAGAGTCAACAGGCAGGGTAAAGATAACAAAAGATATTGATATAGACCTTAACGGCTATGATATACTTCTTGTTGAAGATATTCTTGACAGCGGCAGAACACTCAAATATGTAACGGACATTCTTAAAACAAGGGGAGCTAACTCAATTAAAATAGTTACACTTCTTGATAAGCCCGAAAGGCGTGTTGCCGATGTTACACCCGATTATGTAGGCTGTGATGTGCCTGACGAGTTTGTTGTTGGCTACGGTCTTGACTATGACCAGAAATACAGAAATCTTCCGTATATCGGCTCACTCAAAAGATCGGTCTATGAAAAATAAAATTTAATGGTATTGCCGTGCGCTTCTGATTTTTGAAAGTCTGAAGGCGCACGGCTTTTTATTTTGATTCATAAATGTAATTGTGTAAGCGAAAATATTAAATTTTGTTAATTATATATATATCTAAATAATAATTTTTGTAATATTTATTTTAATTTATATTAAAAAGATGTTTATTTTGTAACAGTTTAATGATATAATATTACAAATATACTGGGTTATAA
>UQFL01000084.1 GCA_900540305.1 uncultured Oscillospiraceae bacterium
ACGAGATCAGCCTCGGTCTCGTGGGCTCGGAGATGTGTATAAGAGACAGTATTAAGTGTATGTTTTGCATTATTACTTTTTGTAACTGGCATCCATTATGTTTTTCTTGATTATATGGGAATTATAAGAGAAAATACTGTTAATGATGCATTAGAAGAAGAATGCTCTACTATTGAGATTCTTGAATATCCTAAAAGTGTGGAGCGTGTTCAGTGGTCTAGTAACTTTGTTGAAAATGAAATATATCTTGAAAGATATAAGACATTCAAAGGTATCGCTGATGATACAAATGTGGAAATAATACAAAAGAACGAATAGACTATTAATACATTTAATAAATATGATCCTTACAATCTTTTTGTTATATGTTGTATAGTAAAATGAAAAAGCAGAAGCATGACAGACCGTCATGTTTCTGCTTTTTTTATTGCCGAATATAAAAATATTTTTTATGCTTTTATTGTTCCTATACCTAAACCGAGCGTATTATTATTTTGTATATACTTTTTAGCTGCTTTTTGAAGTGATGTTTTTTCTGGATAGTCATCGGCGTTTTCTCTTTTTTCTCCGAATATTCTCTTTATTGCCTGCGACTGCTCTTTTACGGAATAAGCAATATTAAACAGGGAAGCGAATTTGAGAATATTGCTGTCCTGTTTCATAAAGTTAGCGTTTCCTTCATATAAAAGCCAGCTTTCGCAGAAAAAGTATTTGAATTTATAATCGGGAAAATATGTTTTGAAGAAAGTTTTTGCATCGTTAATAGACTTTACGCAGTCATCATATATAAGTTTTTCTCCCTGCGGTATGTGGATGTATATAACCTTTTCGCCGCAATCAAAAGGCAGTTTAGAATAATCAATGGCGTTGTTGCAACAGGTGTAAATCTGAAACTGAAGTCTTCCTAATCTAAATAGTTCACCTTTAAGGTGATTAGTTATCCAATGGTAATTTCTCAGTCCCTTGTTTTGATTGCTTTCACACCATATTTTTATGTCGCTTGCGGTGTTCCAAAAAATATCATCGCTTATACCGTGTGCCTTGTATATCTCGTTGGTGCTGTTAAGGCAGTTGAGTACAACCGCCAGGCGCATTAAGTCGTTTTCTTTAGCTAGGCAGTCAATGCCGTTTAAAAGATTTTTTGAAAGCTTTTTGATTCGCTCCTCATAGTTTTGAACAATGACTTTTAAATGGTTTATAAGCGATTTATCAAGACCTATTTTTTCTGCGTAATTAATAATCATTTTAATCAGTGTAAAACAGTGCGTTTCTTTGGTTTTTACTGAATCTGTAAACGGATAAAACTATACCTACTGCGAGATAGATACTCAAACTTGAAGAACCGCCCTGAGAAAACAGGGGAAGTGTAATTCCTATACATGGGAGAAGAGAAAGCTCCATTCCTACATTTACGAAAACCTGCGCAAGAAGCATTACTGCAATTCCCATACACATAAGATAACCAACATTATCCCTTGCTTTTAGACCTACAAATATAATTCTGAGAATCAAAATTGCAAGAAGAAGTATTACTGCAATGGCGCCCACAAAACCAAGTTCTTCACCGGCTACGGTTAAAATCATATCGTTTTGATTTACGGGAACTGCGCCTGACTGCGTCATTTCACCCTGCAGAAAACCTTTGCCGAATAAACCGCCGCTGCCTATGGCTATTTTGCCGTTGTTTTGCTGATACATAATATCCTCGTAGGTTTCGGGATAAAACAGAGCAACTATTCTCTGACGCTGAATACCGCTTATTAAATTTGTTTTCCACGCAACCATAAATCCAACGATAAGAGCGCAGAATCCCGCTATGAAATAACCAATGTTTATTTTAGTCATAAACATCATTCCGATAAACATAATAAGGAAAATAAGAGCGGAACCTGCGTCGCCTGTAATTATAACTAATGCAATGGGGATAAGTCCGTGTATTACAAGCGGAATGATTGTTTTAATTCTGTTGATTTTATCTTTAACCAAATCAAGATGATATGAAAATGAAATAATAAAACCGATTTTTAGAATTTCAGAGGTTTGCAGAGTAAATATACCCAAGTTCAGCCAGCTTCGGGCGCTTTCACGGTGAGAAGGCGCCTGTCCGAAGAAAAATGTGATTATCATAAGAATTACACATCCCGCCGCTATAATGGGCCACAACTTACTGATAACCTCATAGTTTATGTACGATAGAGCAAGTGCAATCACAATACCGCCGAATACAGTGATAAACATTGAAAGAAGCGAGCTTGAAATTATCTGCCCCTCTTTCAGCGTTGAATAAGTGGCACTGTATACAAGTGAAAGTCCGTATGCCGAGGCGGTCATAGCCGTAATTATTGTAACGAAATCAAGCCCTGAGAAAAAGTCAGCGAAAGTTGTTCTTTTTTTCAAAGCTCCGTTCATCATAACCACCTCCAAAAATAGTATAATTTATTATATATTTTTAGGGCAGTAATTTCAAGGCGTATTTAATTACAGTTGAAATAATTTATTTTTATGCTATAATTAATTGTAATTTATTTTTACAGGAGTGCTTTATGTTGACCGATATTGAAATTGCAAGACAGGCTAAAATGAAAAATATAGGCGAGGTTGCTTCTGCCCTTAACATTTCGCAGGACGACCTTGAGTTTTACGGAAAATACAAGGCAAAGCTATCTGATGATCTTTTAGAGAAAGTGCAGGATAATGAGGACGGTAAACTTGTTCTTGTTACGGCAGTTAACCCCACACCTGCAGGAGAGGGCAAAACAACCGTTACCATTGGTCTTGGTGACGCAATGGCTAAAATCGGTAAAAAAGCAGTCATTGCTCTCCGTGAACCGTCTCTCGGTCCCGTTTTCGGCATTAAAGGCGGTGCGGCAGGCGGAGGTTACAGCCAGGTTGTGCCTATGGAAGATATCAATCTTCATTTCACAGGCGATATGCACGCAATCACAAGCGCAAACAATCTTATGTGCGCTATTCTTGATAATCATATTCATCAAGGTAATGAGCTTGGTATTGACCAGAGAAAAGTTCTTGTTAAAAGATGCCTTGATATGAACGACAGGGCATTGAGAAATATCGTTTGTTCTCTCGGCGGACCGTTAAACGGTATTCCGAGGGAGGATCATTTTATCATAACTGTTGCAAGTGAGGTTATGGCAATTCTCTGCCTTGCTGAGGATTTGTTCGACCTTAAACGCAGACTTGGCAATATTATCGTTGCTTATACTTATGACGGTAAACCTGTTTATTGCAAAGATATAAAAGCTAACGGCGCAATGACGGTTCTTTTAAAAGACGCTATCAAGCCGAATATTGTTCAAACACTTGAAAACAACCCTGCAATTATGCACGGCGGACCGTTTGCAAATATTGCTCACGGCTGTAATTCAGTAAGAGCAACAAAAACCGCAATGAAACTCGGCGATTACTGCATAACAGAGGCAGGCTTTGGTTCAGACCTCGGCGCAGAAAAATTTATGGATATTAAATGTAGATTTGCGGGAATTGCGCCAAGCTGTATTGTTCTTGTTTCAACTGTCCGCTCAATGAAATATAACGGCGGTGTTGCTAAGCAGGATTTGACTAAGGAAAATCTTGATGCGCTCAAGAAAGGTTCTGTTAATCTCGGTGCGCACATTGAAAATCTTAAAAAGTTCGGAGTTCCGGTTGTTGTTGCAATCAATCACTTTTATGCTGATACTGACGCTGAAATAGAATACATTCTTAATTATTGCAGAGAAAAGGGCGCAGCTGCCGCAGTAACCAAATGCTTTGCTGAGGGCGGTGAAGGTTCAAAGGAACTCGCACAGCTTGTTGTTGAGGCTTGTGAAAAGGAGAGTAACTTTAAACAGCTTTATTCTCTTGATATGCCCGTGTATGATAAGATTGAAACTATTGCCCGTGAAATCTATGGTGCAGACGGCGTTGAATACTCAAGCGAGGCTAAAAAGAGTCTTGATGCTTTCATAGAACTCGGTGCTGATAAAATGCCTGTTTGCATTGCTAAAACACAGTACAGCCTTTCAGATAATCCAAAGCTTCTCGGCAGACCGAGCGGTTTTAAAATCAATATCACTTCAGTTGACCTTTCAAATGGTGCAGGATTTGTCGTTTGCAGAACAGGCAATGTTATGACAATGCCCGGACTTTCAAAATCTCCTGCGGCGTACAACATAGATATTGATGAAAACGGAAACACGGTAGGGCTTTTCTGATATGCAGAAATTTATTACTAAAAGCTACAACGAAACGGTAAAACTTGCTCAGAAATTTGCAAAAACTCTGGAAAAGGGTACAGTTATCGCTTATCTCGGAGACCTCGGCGCAGGGAAAACGGCTTTCACTCAGGGCCTTGCCAAGGGTCTCGGAATAACTGATGATGTAACTTCTCCCACATTCGCCATTTGTAATCAGTACAGTGGAAACGGAGTTAATCTGTATCATTTTGATATGTACAGAGTTGAAAGCTGGGATGACCTCTATTCAACAGCATTCTTCGATTACCTTGATACAGACGCTTATATCGCCGTTGAGTGGAGCGAGAATGTTTACGGTGCGCTGCCCGATGATATAACCGTTGTTGTAGATATAAAAAAGCTTTCGGATAACGAAAGGGAAATTACGATTTATAATAAAAGCGAGGGCAATGATTAATGCTTGTGCTTTCTGTTGAGTCCTCAGCCGTTACGGCTTCTGCCGCACTTGCCGAGGACGATGAAATTTTAAAATGCGAATTTATAAATAAAGGTCTAACCCACAGCGAAACGCTTTCGCCCCTTGTAGAAAAAGTCATGGAGGGCAGAAAATACGGCGAGCTTGACGCTATTGCTGTATCTTCAGGACCAGGCTCATTTACGGGTGTGCGTATCGGTGTTGCGGCGGTTAAAGGTCTTGCCTTTCCGAATGATACGCCCTGTATTTCCGTATCTTCACTTGAAGCAATTGCATATAACTTTACAGACGAGAACGGTATTATTTGCGCCGTTATGGATGCACGCAGAATGCAGTTTTATAACGCATTGTTTGAGGTGAAAGACGGTAAAGTGAATAGGCTCACACCTGATAGGGCGATTTCATTAGAAGACCTTCAAAAAGAATTAGAGCAATACGACAGGGTTATTGCAGCAGGCGACGGCGCATTTTTACTTTGCGAAAAAACTACGCTTCAGAATATTGAGCTTGCGCCTGAAAATAAGGTTTATCAAAGTGCGGCGGGCGTGTGCCTTGCGGCGCAGAATAAAAATACTGTTTCGGCATCTGCGCTTATGCCAGTTTATCTCAGGCAAAGCCAGGCTGAAAGAGAGCTAAAACTAAAAAAGAGCAGTAAAAAGGAGAATTGATTATGATAGCATTAGGCTCTGACCATGCGGGATTTTCGTTAAAAGAAGAAATTAAGAAATTTCTTGATTCTCAGGAGATAGAATATAAGGATTTTGGCTGTTATTCACCTGAAAGATTTGATTATGCCATTGCGGCACAGAAGGCTTGCGACGCTGTTGCAGACGGTGAGTGTGATAAAGCTATACTTTGCTGTGGTACAGGAATAGGCATTTCAATGGCTGCAAATAAGGTTAAGGGTATAAGAGCGGCGGCTTGCTCTGATTATTTCAGTGCTAAGTACACAAGAGCGCATAATGATGCAAACTGCCTTTGCCTCGGAGCAAGAGTTGTGGGTGCCGGTCTTGCAGAAGAACTTGTTAATGTATTCCTTAATACAGAGTTTGAGGGCGGCAGACATAAAACAAGAATTGACCAGATTGCCGATATTGAAAACGGTAAAAAGCTTTATTAAGATTAATTTTTACTTGCGGGAAACATTTGTTTCCCGCTTTTTTATTTTATTGTTAAAATGAACAAATAAACATATAGAACTTTGACAGATTTTACATTATTGACAATCTGTCTCTTATACACATCTGACGCTGCCGACG
>UQFL01000085.1 GCA_900540305.1 uncultured Oscillospiraceae bacterium
GTATTTATTATCGCTAATTTGCTAAAATTAATTATTTATATGTTTTTATAAGGATTGTTATATCTTCATAATATAATAAATTCATTTTAATAGTAGCATAATTAAATGATTTTGACAATAGAATCTAAGCATTGACGACGATTTTCAGTTATCTATTAAATGTTTATTTTACGAAGAAAGTATAATTTTAATGATGTAGTGATTCATTTGATATTTGGAATAGTGGAATACGTTCAGTGTTTGTGAAACTTGAGTTGATTAAAAATCAAAGAATTCTGCAATTTTGCTTATTTATGGGCATTCATTAATTGCCCTTATTTTTCCCTTTAAACCATTTTCGATTGGATAGTTTTGCAACGGTTGGTATTGTCTTTTAGACATTGACTATTCTCGTCAGAAATGATATAATTGATGAGAATTAAGCGGAGGTGACGAGATGCGCCGATTTGATTACAGCAGTCTAAGTGATAAAAAGTGGGATAATGAGATCATCAACTATCTGTCGCAGATTCATGAGTACAAAGGCAGGCAAGCATCTCATATTCAAAACAAATCGTCTGAGCTCAAACGCTTAGTAGAAGTTGCCAAAGTGCAGAGTACCGAGGCTTCTAACTCCATTGAAGGTATCCGTACTACCGAAACAAGACTTCGTCAGATTATGAATGAGCGGACGACGCCGCGAAATCGCGATGAAAAAGAAATTGCCGGTTATCGTGACGCTTTAAATATCATTCATGAAAATTTTGAGTATATTCCGTTGACCCCGAATTTTATTTTACAACTTCACAAAATATTATTTCAGCATACAGATTTAAGTTTCGGCGGATCTTTTAAAGATGTGCAAAACTATATCAGCGCAACAGATGAATTAGGCAACAGATTTACATTGTTTACGCCTTTGTCACCGTATGAAACGCCGACCGCAATACAGGAGATCTGTGACGAGTATAACCGCGCTATCGGAGAGGGAAAGGTAGACCCGTTGCTGATAATTCCTGTGTTTGTACATGATTTTTTGTGTATTCATCCATTCCTTGACGGGAACGGCAGAATGTCCCGCTTGCTTACAACTCTGCTTTTGTATCGCTCAGGATATGAGATAGGTAAATATATTTCACTTGAGGCAAAAATCGCAAAGACCAAAGACGCGTATTATGACGCTTTGGAGATTTCGCAGGAGGGCTGGCATGAGCAGAAAGATGATCCTACTGAATTCATAAAATATTTGCTTGGAACAATTATTGCGGCATATCGTGATCTTGATGATCGCATTCATATTGTAAGTCCGACTTCGTATGAAACCGTAAAAAAAGCAGTGGACAGCAAAATCGGTAAGTTCACAAAAAGAGATATATTGGAATTATGCCCGTCTATTAGCCCTTCAACTGTTGAGCGAAATTTAAGGAAATTGACGGCAGAAGGATATATTTCCAAATACGGTGCGGGTAAAAACACTTTTTATGTTAAAAATTAAATTTTAGGATTTTATTTTATATCAGCACTGTTTATATTGTTCATCACCAAACCGTGAACCGGGTGTGGTTCACGGTTTGATTTTTGTGTTTTTATCTGTAAAATTAATTTTTAAAAAGACTTGATTATTAGCAAAATCTATGCTTAAATGCACAACACACAGATATAAAAAAGAAAGGTGGTGTAAATATGGCAACCAGAAAAAAACCGAAAAATGTATATGGCGAGGGCTCTATCTTTTACAGCAATGTAAAGAAAAAATGGATGGCTCAAATTAATCTTGGTTTTGACAGCAACGGCGTTCGTAAAAGAAAAACTATCATAGGCAATACTCCTAACGAGGTCAAAGAAAAACTTCGCAAAGTCAAAAATGATATATATTCTGGTAAATTTGTGAGCGCAAATAGCATTACTTTCGGGCAGATTACAAAACAGATTCTTGATGAAAAACTTGCTATGAACGAGATTCAAAAGCAGACTTACAGCCGTCATCTTGAAACTATGAAACATTTCAAAAATATAAACGATATACCCATTCAAAAGATTGACTCCACAATGCTCAAACAACTCATTCTTTCTAAAATTGATTACTCTCAGTCAACCATAAGAAAAATATATTTGATGATGAGTCAGGCATTTAACGAGGCAGTCAGACGAAAGATAATAGTTGAAAACCCGATGGCTGATGTTAAAAAGCCGAAATCAAGGCAAAGAACCGTAAAAACAAGGGCACTCACGATGGAAGAGCAAAAGGCATTTTTCAATGCTCTTCAAACCGATGACAACATTCTTTATAAAGACCAAATGCTGATTTCAATGTTTACAGGAATGCGAATGGGTGAGATAAATGCCTTAAGCAGGAATGACATAAACACAAGGTTTAATTTCATCAATGTGGACAAAACTATTGCAAAAGATCTTCACGGTGAGTCGTTTTTGAACGATACTCCTAAGACAGAAAAAGGCAATCGTCAGATACCGATAAATTCAATGGTTAAGCCTGTGATTGACAAACTGATTGCGAATTATATTCCTACTGATGACGGAATGCTGTTTCACTCGAAAAAAGGACAGTTGTTGTCAACGAACCAGGTTAATATGGAATTTCACAGAGTTTTGAAAAAGTACAATATCAAGGACGAAACTGTAAAAGGCAAGCTTACGCTTCACAGTCTGCGTCATACATACGCAACTCGTTGTATTGAGGGCGGAATGCCTGTAAAAGTTCTTCAAGACCTGCTGGGGCATACGGATATAAGCATTACCCTTGATACTTATTCTGATGTGTTTGAAAACTTCCAAACCGAGAATATACAAAAAATTGACAACTATATGAGCACAGCAGGATTTGCTATGAATGCCTAACAGAAAAACAAAAGCCGATTGGTCTCTCTTAATTGAGAATGCCAGTCGGCTTTTTGTTAATACTAGATTAATTTGAAAAGGTGCTGAATGTTGACCAAATGGCAACTTGTCAGGGATATAAATTCAAAGTGGCAAGAACTGCAATTCTCAAAAATGGCTAACGGTGGGGGGAAAACTAGTGTGTTCTGTTTAAATCAAACAGGACACACTAGTTTAATATCTGTACGTACTTCAATCATAAATTAAAGAATGTTGTGTGGCGTTCTTGGTTTTTGTATTGATAGGAAATAAGATTTGTATTTGTTCAGTTAATATTTAATTTTTTGCAAAACATGTTATAATGTATTCGTAAGGAATACAAATTCGAACTGCAGATAATTTACATTAATTTTTCGTATTCAGAAAAAGGATATTTAAAAAGACGAAAAAGGTTTACACTAATCTTAAAACGGAGGTGAACAAAATGTTTGAGTTAGCCGATAATGAAAAAATAGGAATTTATCTAAAAGAAAAAATCGGAGAAAAGTTTAAAAAACAGCGCCATTTCTGTAAACGATATTTAGAGTGTAAGGGAAAGGTGCTAAATGATGACGAAATAAGAAAAGTGCAAAATCGTCTGATTCAAATAATTAAAGGCAACAAAAGTATTCAGATTTATGACCTGCCCATTTTTTGTGAATTACTTGATGTAACCTGTGAAGAAATACTGAGTGCAGGTGAAAATTTTGCCGAAAGTTCAAAACGGATGACCAATTATTCAATAGCATTTTCTAATGATGAGAATGAATGGTTGAAATATATAAACAGAGAAGACAAACTTATTCTCAATTCCGATGAACATGGAAATACCGTAATCGACTATGCCATAAGATTTAAAAATTACAAATTTCTCAAATTCCTTATTGAAAAAGGTTTTATATGGTTTGACTGTGGAGATTGCAATAAATATGCATTAACTTTCGGAGCAGGAACAAGCGTTAAAAAGAGAAAATTTGCTGGGATTGATGATGTGCTTCAGTATGATTTGGCAACGGAAGATGAGTTAAGAAAAGAAATAATAGCGCTTGCTGTTCAAAATAAAGATATAGATATTCTTGATAAAATGAGAGCAAGAGAATTACCTACACTTTATGTAGAGGCGCACTATCTTTCAGGTTCTCACCCCAATATAAAAAAATATTATAATAAAAACTTAGTGAACTCAATAATCGAAGCTGACTATGAAATAATAGATTACTTTACTGACGAGTTTGAAATTATCGACCATGTGAAGTATAAAGATAAAAGTAAACGATGCCATACTTTTATGTTTCCGTTTATATCAGATGTTGTAAATGGTTTAATAAATAACAATAACGGTTTTACAGAGATTGCTTTGAAAAAAATAATTTCACATAACCAAAAAACATATGATTTGCTTATAGCTCTTATTGATAATTGTATAACAACAAATTTGGAAAGATATAATTTTGAACATACCGAATATTATGAAAAAGTAATAAAACCTCAAATGGTTGAATCGGTGTTGAAATATTTTGACTATAATGATGATGGAAATATCGTTAGCTTTAGTGATACTTTAAATACAAAAGGGATAATAACAAATATTGTTTATGTTGATGCTGAAAGCTCAAACCCTTTAATAAATCATTTAATTGGTGAAATTAATAATTTGTTTGATATGATTGTTAATATTAAGAATAAATATATTGCAAATGAGGAGAATTAATATGAGCGGGAATATTTTTGATTATGATGACGGTGATTTTTTATTTAGGAATGGCGATACCGCTTTTGATTCTGACGGAAATATGATGATGCGTATGTCTGACAATATGGCAATGGATATGGATTCAGGCGAACTGCATTTGACTTCCTCTTGGGATGATGATGAATAATTGCTGTGTTTTGTAAAAGGTGCCCAATGTCAACCAAATGGCAACCTGTGGGGGATATAATTTCAAAGTGGCAAGAACTGCAATTCTCAAAAATGGCTTAACGGTGGGAGAAAAACGGGTCGTGTCCTGTTAAATCAACAGGACACTTTTTTTTCAAACCGTGTACTCACCTCGACCAAAAAAGGCGGTTTTCTAAACCGTCTTTTTCTTTTGATGATATACAAAAAAGAACAGATGATCAATGCTTGTTTTATGCGTTTGAGTTTGATGTTTTTTGTTAGCGATTTCTATGTTATGAGGATCGTAATAGAATTGAGATAGAACCTGTAATAAACAAAACTTCTTTCGTTTATAAACGAAAAAATCCCACAATCGTTATGTAGATTGTGGGTGTATAATTGAATAATAACTTTTTTCTGGTATTTCTTGTTTTTTAGGGGTGAATTCTTCAGTCATTTTTGTAAATTTAGCAATTTTTCTTTATATATACTTGATTGGAAAATGAGAATTTTATTATCATCCTAGCTTTAATGTTGTTAATTGTACTTTTTTCTATTATGAGCAATTTATTTTTCAAGATAAAAATAAGGGTCTATTTCAATATAACCTTTTATTATATTTTGCCATTCATTAAACTGTATCTCTTTCATATTAGTATAGTCGTTCTTCTTAATATCATATACATTAATCCATTCGCCGTAAATAGTGCCGTTGTCGTTTGTATTGAAAGCACATATTTCTATTTGTGTAGGGCCTTCTTGTGTTCCAAAATAAATGTTTGTATCAGAAGCTCCTATATTCTGATAATACTCTTCATAATCTCCATAATCGAAAATATACTTTATTCGGTATCCTGTAGCGCTTTCTACTGAATTAAAACTAATTGTAACGCCCATAAATCCACCGTTTTCATTATCATATACGCTATAAATATTCTGTCTCTTATACACATCTCCGAGCCCACGAGACCGAGGCTGATCTCG
>UQFL01000086.1 GCA_900540305.1 uncultured Oscillospiraceae bacterium
AACCGGGATAACATTTCTCAACCCATTCCATTGCAATCTGATGAGCAAGCATAGGCTCGATATTAGTTTCTTCTTCAAATGATTGTATAGCATAGTAGAACTGAACACCGTCTGTCTTGTTAAATTGTTTTTTAGTATCCATAAAATCTTTGAATGCTCGTTCAGCTAAGCAATTAACGCCTGATATTAATCGAACATTAGTATCTTCAATTTCTGTTTTGTATCGTTGAGTACAGTATGCAATCACACTTCCGAGAGCACCTGAGTTCTTACTATCTTTTCGTTTCAAGAAATTTATCGTTGCCATTTGTTTGCCTTTCGTATGATTGTGTTGAGTGCTTTATGTATGTTATCAAGCTCATCAGTACATTCTTGCAGATCAACACATTCAATTCTTCCTAACTGAGACAGCATACGAAGTTGGTTTATGTTACCGCCTATGCGTTTAACTTGATAAACAAGTTCGTTGAAGGTATCTTTGTCACCGATAACATATACATCCTTAACGACAGCGCAGGCAGTAATGTATGCCGTCATATTCATATCTAATGCCGATGCTTTATCAGCAATAATACTTTTGGCAGTTGGCGTCAAGTGAAGATTAATTCGTTCTGACTTTGTTTCTTTATTCTTAATATCAATCACTCCTTTCAAAATATTTTGCCTTCAGGCAACCACTTTTCGGTAAATGAGCCGAAAAGATGCGCCCTAAGCGCTATGCTTGGACTCTCCTAAAGGAGAGTGTTTTGAGCTGAAACAACTACGCAAAAATTACTTTTAGTTATTGTTTTCATATGTTCGTCCTCACCTCCACAAACGCCACACAAGGCGTTTTTATTTTTGTTTTGATTACTTTAGTGTGTTTTTCCTTTCCTCGTCAGAAGGGCTTTTAATTGTTTGTCTACCAAATTTGTTAATCAGCAATCTTATTTACTCTATATAAATTGGTTTGCTGTTTACCCTCGAGAAAAGATTTCTTGATTTCTATGTACCCGTATTCTTCAAGCCAGTGCAAAGCACGGCGGGCAGTATTGGAATGAATGTTGCAATATTCAGCTATGCGTTCTACTGAATACCAACACTCACCGACACTGTTTTTCCTGCTTACAAGAAAACAGTACACAGCAAAATCTCTGGGCTTCATTTCTTCATCGAAAATACAGTTCGGCAGAAGAAAGAAATTGCCTTTTTGTTTATTCATAAAATCACCCCCTCACTTACCCTTGCACACTTTTTAAGCCTTTTGAGCCAAATTTTTAAAAAAAACCCTTCACTATATAGCCTCGAAAACGGCAAAAAATGAGGGTGTTTCAGTTTTATTTACAAAATATTTACATACGCCCTCCATATATTTAGCCGTTAAGTAACTACTTTTGAGCCAATTTTTCTATCACAAAAAAGATAACAGATTTTTTAATATTGCGTGCATCTTCTGAAGATACATTTCTAGGCTCCTGTATCAATCTGCACAAACAATATGTAGTGGATAAATCAATTTACTGATTTATTCACTACAACTCATAAAAACTTATTGACACAATCCAACAGTTTTTATCCGTTATTTATGTATCTTCTAAAGATACATCTTTTTTATTTTCATCACTTTGCACAACAATTTGAAAACAAAAATAGCAGTTTCTCGTAATTGAGAAACTGCTATTCATAAGCAAGTATTTTTAAATTGAAATTCTTATTCGTTTAATAACCTAACCGCTAACTTAAATCCTATTTCAAATGCCTGCACCTCAATCAGCGAAGCGTATTCGGTAAAGCAATCAACATACTTTTCAAACACATCCAAGTCATTATTCTTTTGGGAAGAAGATAGTGTTTCGTGATGCTTAGCAATCAGCGAAACTAATTCTTTTTCCTCATCTTTAATAACTTTATCTTCGTTTGGTCTGATATTCCCATACCATAGTTCTTGTAGTATTGACATAAATAATCAACTCCCTTGCAGTACAACAAATACCACAAAGGAGTTTGAATATCCAGATATTTTTACTAATTCGAACAATAAAAATATCATACCAAAAAGTTTTATCAAATTGTAGTTTTTGATAAAATTTTAAGCGCTCTATATAACTTGTTTAATGACTTTTAGCAGCAAATGCATTACTATTTGTAATAGAACAAAATACAACAAGTTATAAGGAGACGATCGTATGAAAGAAAAGAAGAAAACGCCATGGATTATGAAGACGGCAATCATCATAGGCGTACTGGTTATCCCTTTGCTTTATTCCTATTTCTATTTAGGAGCATTCTGGGACCCGTATGCAAGACTTGATGATGTTCCCGTGGCAGTAGTTAATCTTGACAGCGGTGCTGTTATTAACGGCGAGGAGAGAAATCTCGGTCAGGAAATCTGCGATAATCTTGAAAAGGACGGAACACTTAAATTTGTATTTACCGATAATGCAGACGCAGAACAAGGTGTACTTGAAAATGATTATTACGCTTCAATAACAATTCCTAAAGATTTTTCAAGCAATGCCTCAACTGCTTCAAAGGACACTGAAAAACTACATAGTTCGATTGTTTACACGGCAAACCAAAAAAAGAATTATCTTGCTGCACAGATACTTGAAAACGCAATGCCTACAATTAAGCAAACAGTTAATTCAAGCATTGATAAAGAAATAATTACTACTCTTTGCGACAAGCTGGAAAGCGTACCCGATTCAATGGGTGAGCTGCAAAACGGATTCAAGCAATTATCGGACGGATCCGGAAAACTGAGTAGCGGTACTAACGAGCTTGCTGACGGAGCAGATAAATTATCCGAAGGATCAAGTGCTCTTGCTGACGGCAGTAAACAGGTGTCAGACGGTGCAGTAACACTTCTTGACGGAATTAAAGCGCTTGATAAAGGGGCAAATACCTTAAATGCCTCAGTTCCTCAATTAGCCGATGGTGTTCAGCAGCTTACAGACGGTTCAGTTGTCCTAAGAAACGGAACAGCTGCATTAAATTCAAAAATTCCGGAATTATCCGGCGGTGCGGCACTGCTTAATAATGGCGCACTTCAGCTCAGCACAGGTCTTGATACCTTAAAATCAAACAGTCCCTCTCTTACTGCGGGTGCACAGCAATTAAACGCAGGTGCCACATCTCTTAAAAGCGGAATTCAAACATATAAAGATGGTGTATCATCTGCCAATTCGGGTGCTGTTACTCTTGCCAACGGTATCGACGCATACACAACAGGTGTTGAAAGTGCAAGTGCAGGAGCAAATAATCTTTATAATGGTATTAATCAGGCAAACGAAGGATTAAATCAAATTGTTACACAGGTTCAGGCTTCATCACAACAGCTTGAGCACACAGCTCCCGACAGCAGTCTTGATGCCCTTTCCTCCGGTACATCACAGGTGTATGAGGGCATCTGCACATTCAGTACAAATTATACGAATGCTTTAAACGCTCTTAAATACTATCAGACAACAGGTGATACTCAGTATCTTAATGTGGCAGTCAGTGGATTTGAACAGCTTGACAACAGCCTCCCTGCTCTTAAGTCAGGTGCTCACCAGGTAAGTAGCGGCGTTACGGAATTGACTGACGGTATGAAAGATGTTAAAAACAACACTTCGCAGCTTCTTACAGGCTTGCAGGCATTGCAATCAGGCTTTGGTAACAATACGGACAGCAGTACATTGTTAGGAGGTGCGTATGCTCTTAATCAGGGACTTAGTACATTAAAATCTAATAACAATACACTAAACTCAGGAGCACAGGCATTAAAAACAGGACTTAATACTCTTAACAGTAACAGCAATGCTCTTAATCAAGGTGCAAATGAGCTTTCAATCGGTGCAAGCACACTAAGCACAGGCGTTAACAGCTATACAGATGGTGTTGCGTCAGCTGCTAACGGTGCTGCTCAGCTTAAAGAGGGTACTTCTTCATTAACATCAAAAATCCCCGCCCTTACTCAGGGAGTAAATGCACTTGACGAGGGAGCAGGTGAACTTAGCACAGGTCTTATACAACTCAATTCAAAGGTACCTGCACTTTCAAACGGTGTTTCGGCTCTTGCAGACGGCTCAGGTAAATTACT
Organism: uncultured Oscillospiraceae bacterium; assembly: GCA_900540305.1. GTDB lineage: Bacteria > Bacillota > Clostridia > Oscillospirales > Acutalibacteraceae > Eubacterium_R. Next base: position 4,064 of record UQFL01000086.1, read on the forward strand.
TGCAGGTGCTGACAAGTTATCAACAGGTGCTAATGATTTGTCTGTCGGTACAGTTCAGCTTGATAATGGTATATCAACATTAAGAACAGGTGCATATTCACTTAATGATGGTGCAACTCAGCTTGACAACGGTATTAGCAATGCAAAGGATGGTGTTGATGAATCAATCACCGATACTATCATTCAGCTAAATGCTTTGGACGGACTTGCAGATTATGCCGAAGAGCCTATATCAACAGTAACAGAATATGTTCAGCCGGTGGAAAATTACGGTTCTGCCTTCGCACCATACTTTATGTGTCTGTCACTTTGGGTAGGTGGCTTGATGATTTACTTTGGTATTTATCTTGATTATAACAGAAAAATAAAATCACTTACCAAGGACTCTAACAGAATAATTTTGAGAACACTATCCTTTGGTCTTATCAGTATGGCTCAGGGTGTACTTCTTGCAATAGTAATCAAGGACATTCTTCACATTGTTGTAAATAATCCGTTAATGCTGTTTATGTCCTGCATACTTGTTTCATTAACCTTTATGACAATAATACAGTTCTGTATTATTAATCTCGGTGACGCAGGCAAATTTGTTTCACTTTTACTGCTTATTCTTCAGCTTACATCCTGCGCCGGTACTTTCCCGATAGAAACACAGTCAGGCTTCTTCAGAGTTATCAATAAAATTCTGCCAATGACATATTCTACACAACTCTTTAAAGAGGCTATAAGCGGAACGGCAGGTTCAAACGCAGGAAAAAGTGCAATAATACTTGCTGCTTTCTTCGTGGTGTTCCTTGCTTTAACACTTATCTTTAGCCACAGTTCACTAAAAAAGGATTTACAAAGAATTGATGCTAACACAAAGGAAAAAATGGCAGTGTCTAAATAAACCATCCTATTGTTTAAAAGAGGAGAATACATATGGCTAAATTTAATTTTTATCAATATGTATGGATATTCATTTCAGGCTGTTACTTAGGCTACGGTGTAGAAACACTTTGGTGTTTGATTAAACTTGGCTACATAGAAAGCAGAAAATCCCTTGTGCTCGGTCATCTCAGCGTAGCCTACGGAATGGGAGCCGTACTTCTCACGCTTTTACTTGTGCATTTTCAAAATTCATCTGCTTGGAAGATATTTTTAGTTGCTTTTGTCAGTGGAACTGTTGTTGAATATATCTGTTCATTAGGACAGGAAATTTGCTTCGGCTCGGTAGCTTGGGATTACAGCCATCTTCCGCTAAATATAAACGGCAGAGTGTGCCTTTTGTACTCACTTTTTTGGGGAGTGCTTGGGTTATTTTGGGTAAAGCTTGTTATACCGTTTATGAGTAAATGCTTTGATAAAATCAATATACCTTTTGATAAAGTAATAATTTGGGCATTTATAGCATTCTTTGTATTTGATGCTACGCTGTCTGCTTCAGCTGCAATACGAATGGATAAGCGAGATAACGGCGAAGATGCGAAAAATCACTTTGAGCAATATCTTGATACTCATTATGATGACGAAACAATGCACAAAATCTATGCACTGTCTCTTATACACATCTGACGCTGCCGACGATCGCATAAGTGTAGATCT
>UQFL01000087.1 GCA_900540305.1 uncultured Oscillospiraceae bacterium
TTTAATGATACGGCGACCACCGAGATCTACACTTATGCGATCGTCGGCAACGTCAGATGTGTATAAGAGACAGTGTATATTATGAACACAATCTTGACAATGTAAAAGAAAAAGGAAGAACAAAATGTTCTTCCTTTTTAACTGTATACATACTGTGTTATTTGGTTTTATATGTTTTAAGTCTTCTGAGCAAGCCCCTGTAATAATCCCACAACATAGGGAAAGACGGCAAATCAGGCTCTATTTTTTGTTTAAGAGAGATTATATATCTTTCTCTTTCATCAAGGTTTCTGACGGTTATACTGTCGCACACAGCGGGATTCTGAGTGGATTTAATTGTTATTACACTCTTTTCGCCCTCAGGGCAATTAACCTTTAAAACACCGTTTTCAACACTGCACAAAACGCCCTCTTCACTGCTTTCGGCGGTAAATTCAAAACTTTCCTGATTCGGATAAGTATAAACCGTAAATTCTTCTTTACCCGATTTTTTAACTATATAATCATAGCAGAAATCACCGTCTGCATTTTGAAGTTTTACAAATTCGCAGGCGTTATTTTCATACCTGTCAAAAGCTTCTATTTTAAGAAGTGAGCAGTCACCTGTAAAGCTTTTAATTTTAATACCTATAATATCGGTTGTAACGGGCGGAAATTCGAACACCGTTGCGGCGCCGTTATTCTTTAATTCTCCCGTTTCATATCTGACAGCCCCTAAATTAATCTGAGCATTTAATATATGGCTGTTTTCAGACGGATTTTCATAAATTGCTATACAGCAAATTTTTCTCGGTGCGGGCAGTTTCACGGCGATTATTCTCTGCTCATCATTTTTATCCGCAGTCCACAAGCCGTCCGCAGGCATTCCATTATCTTTTGCAATATCATTACAGCAGGCAAGCGGAAATTCTATAAGTTTTTGGGGGTTGCCGCTCGTTGCCGTTATCTGTGCGTTATAAAGCACGCAGTCAGTTCTTCTTTTCCAGAACACCTTATCCGAATTTAAAATGCCGTTTGCGTGGTCTGTTGCAGTTTGGCTTGAATATTCTGACATTGCCGAATAGCTTGAAGTATTCTGCATTACTCTTGAGAGACTTTCTTTTGCAACAGGAAAACGCACTCTGTCTTTCCAATCGTAATAGCCTGTCTCTTTCATATAAGCAGAGGGCTCTATAAGGCGTGTTGATAATGCGTTTAAACTGTAATAGTCCTCATTGCCGTGCCACGCTGTGGAATACGCAAAGCCTTTATAAACCTCTGGAAAATACAATGTGTTTTCTTTGAGAATAGAGTAAAGCGCCTCTTCAAAAAACATACTCAGCGCCCTATGGTCCATATGCTCGTCATAATCACAGCAAAATAGTGTGTCGGGCTTATATTCAAGGATTACGCTTTTAATATCAGAAAGTATATTATTTCTTGTAAACTTATGTTCCTTATAGGGCGGTTTTGGTTTTATTCCGTATGTCTGAGAAACAACGTAGCGAGAGTAGAACACCTCTTCCCCGTCCTTACTGTTATAAATATGTAATGAATTTTTATCTGTAAGGCTGTCGCTGTAACCGAGAAAAATTATATTCTTTTCGGGAATATTATATTTTTTAGCTACACAAAGCGTCTCTTTAATTCTTAGCTGACCGAGATTATGATAATCACCGTTTGTATAAAATACTATTCTTACATCTGAACCGTATTTTACATACTGTTCGATTACGCCGCCGTAAATATTTATCTCATCATCCTCGTGAGGGGCAAAAAACATAACATTCTTATTTGCGAATACCGAACTTCTGTCCGCCTCGGGGAAATTGTATGCCGTGTCTTTTTTAACAAACACTGAAGCCCACACGGTAGTTGCCACACACAGAATTACAGAAAGCAGTGAAACAGCGAAAAAGAAAAATGTGAGCCCTATCGGAAACGGCATAATTGCGGCGCAGAAAAGCGAAACATCAAGAACTCCGAGCAGCATATATATTTGCAGCATTCTTGATTCAATACGCACCTTAAACGCAACTGTTATAAATACAAATACTGCCGTAAGAAGTTTTAACGGCATATACATCAACGGATTGATTGCCCCTATAACAAGAGCGCCTATAAGCAAAACCAAAAGAGCCGTTATTGCGAATATTGCAAAAGGTTTTCTTTCAAAAGGCTTGATTTTATCCCAATTTACCTTAATCATAACACACACCCCGAAAAAAGCTTTTATCTAAAATAACAAATATAAACCTGCAAGTCAAATTTTTTCAAAAAAAGTGTTGACAAATTCTTTTTTTGTGGTATACTCAAATTGTAATCAATACAAGTTAGTAATGATTGCAAGGTGGTAAACAATGCAAACAGAAAATATTATTTCTCTTTTCAAATCAAAGGGATACAGAGCAACTCCGCAGAGAATAGCTGTTTATGATTATGTTTATGAGCACAGAACTCATCCGGACGCTCTTGAAATTTACGAAAGCGTTTTAAAAAATAATCCAAGCTTTTCAAAAACAACGGTTTATAATGCGCTCAATTCCCTTTGCGATAATGGGTTTATAGTTCCCGTTACAATAGACGGCGTTAAAACGCATTTTGACGCAAATACAAACTTTCACGGGCACTTCATTTGTGAGTGCTGCAAAGAAATTTATGATTTTGATGTGCCGGAACCTAAAACAGACGAGCTTCACGGCTTCATCGTAAATCAAAAAGATGTATATTACAGCGGCGTATGCCCCGCTTGTAACAATAAATAAAATGTTTTATTAAGGAGTTATTATTATGGCTAAGAAGTATTATTGTCCCGTATGCGGATACGAAAGTGACGAACCGATTGAGAAGTGCCCCATCTGCGGAGCAAAAATGGCAGTTCGTGAAAACACAGGCGAAATGACTTGGGCTTCAGAGCACAAGGTAGGAATTATTGACGGCGTTAGCGAGGAAATCGTAAACGGTCTTCGTGAGAACTTCAACGGCGAATGCTCAGAGGTTGGTATGTATCTTGCAATGGCAAGAGTTGCACACAGAGAAGGCTATCCCGAAATCGGTCTTTACTGGGAAAAGGCTGCTTACGAAGAGGCAGAGCACGCTGCTAAATTTGCAGAGATGCTTGGCGAAGTTGTAACAGATTCAACAAAGAAAAACCTTGAAATGCGTGTTGCAGCTGAAAACGGCGCAACTCAGGGCAAGACAGACCTTGCAAGACTTGCTAAGGAGCAGGGCCTTGACGCTATCCACGACACAGTTCATGAAATGGCAAGAGATGAAGCCCGCCACGGCAAAGCTTTTGCAGGACTTCTCAAGAGATATTTCGGAGAATAATGCATATAATAAGGAGGCGGAAATCCGCCTCCTTTTGCGTTTTATGATAATTTATTAAGGGGGATGCCTTTATGAATAAAGAAGCGTTATATAAACTTTCATACGGTGTTTATGTTGTAACAACATGGAAAGACGGAAAAGCAACAGGCTGTACGGCAAATTCGGCAATGCAGATAACATCATTGCCCGCTACCGTTGCAATTTCTATAAACCACGATAACTATACAAACGAATGTATAAAAGAATCGGGCGTGTTTGCGCTCAACATTCTCGGAGAAAACTGCGACCCGAGCGTTATCGGCAATTTCGGCTTTAAGAGCGGACGAGATACAAATAAATTCTCAGAATACGACCCGCTTATCAAAGATATGCTCCCCGTTGTTCCTGCCGCAAGCGCTTATATAACCTGCAAGGTTATAGACAAGATGGAAGCGTCAACACATACCGTTTTTCTCGGCGAAGTTACGGGCGCAGGCGTACTCAATGACGGCGAGCCGATGACTTACGCTTACTACCACAATGTCATCAAGGGTAAATCTCCCAAAAACGCCCCCACTTACAGAGGGGACTGAAAACAGAAAAGGCAAAAAATTATCGGGCAATGGTTTTCCACTGCCCGATTTTTTATATTATTCTGCCTTTTCATTCATATCCCTGCGCTGAGCAAGTTCGCTTTCAACTTTCGTTCTCTGTTCGGGAGTATACCTTATAAACAACAGCGGAATTATGTATAAAAGACTTGCTATTGCAGGTGTTAAAATAACAAGCGGCCATATCCATTTATCAAAAGCGGCTGACTGAGTGCCTACATAAACAGACGCTCCGTCTATCGCTTTGTAATCAAGAAGATGAAGTGCAAGAGCGGCAAGCCCTGCCGTTATACCGCTTGAAATTTTAGTAAACATTGTCTGCATTGAGAATGTTATACCCTCGGTGCGTTTGCCTGTTTTCCACTCCATATAATCAACACTGTCGCAAAATATAGATGTTTGCGCAATGGATGCCGCTCCGAGAGGAATACAACCTATACCTATAAGTGTGAGTGCAAACCAAAGGCTTTTGCCCTCGTAGCCGATAAGATATGCTATTATGCGGACAACTATATTCGCTGCCTGCATCATAATCAGCGCATTGACATATCCTTTGCACCATTTCTTCAATTTATCGGCAAAAACCATTCCGACAAAGCCAGGCAGACCCGTAATTGCTGAATAGATTGTTGTAAGACCGAGCGCACCTATCAAACTGTCCTGCCCGAGAAAATCGGCAGGAATTTCGTATTTGAAAAAATAAGTTACGAGATTTGCACCGAAACCGAGCGAGCCCAAAAGGTTTGCGGCAGTTACAAGCATCAGCATCTTATTTTTAAAGAGCATTGAAAAGCTTTCCCTAAGCGATTCCTGCTGCTGAGCTTTTACGACCTTTACTCTTTCCTGCGCCGCACTGCACCTATAACTTATCATTGCGCCGCCAAGACCGAAGATAACAGCAAAAACAACTGTTAAAAGCGCCATGCTGCCTCCCGTAGCGTTTGCAATCATTTCAAGCACCATAGGTATACCCACGCCGAGAGCGCCGTAAAAACAAGAGCCTATTGTGCGAGCCCATTGAACGAAAGTATCCCTCTCGTCAGAATTGGGAGAAATGCTTGAGGTAATGCCCCAAACGGCTACATCCTGGAGAGTATAACAGAGGTCCCAGCAGATATACATAATTATGAAATATGACACCCTGAGCCAAAGAAGATTTTCATCGGTTGAGAAAACTACAAACACCAACACGGTGAATATGCCGACAGGAAGCGGAGTGTATTTTAAAAACGGTCGCAGTTTTTCCCCGTTTTTAAAGGTATGCTTATCTATGAAAGAGCCTACAATAGGGTCGTTCACACCGTCCCACACTTTCATAATTATAAGCAAAACGGAAACAACAATTGCAGGAAAAAGCGCAATATCAGTTAAAAAGTAATTAAAAAACGAGCCGCCGATAAGCGCATAAACCATATTTTGACCGCTTAATCCCACATAATAATTTATCTTTTCTTTTTTAGATATGTATTTCATAATTCTCCCTCCTGCCGTTATGATTCAATTGTAGCATAAAGGAATTTTTAAAAATATACTTAAACATACCAAGAA
>UQFL01000088.1 GCA_900540305.1 uncultured Oscillospiraceae bacterium
GAGTACTAACTGTTTATAGAACACAAATTTATTAATTTTAGGAGGTTTATTATGTTCAAAAAGAAAAAATTAACGCAAAAGCATTTGACTAAGCAGGTTAAAAAGGCGGTAGAGCTTGGAAAGACGCCCATTATCGGTGTTGCTGTAACTCTTGCTGACGGCGCCAAGGTTGAGACCTGCGGTGAGGTAATTGCTCTGCTTTGCAATGCAATTGGCGAGAAGTCCGCAGTTGAATGGCATGCAAAGTACATGGACAAGTTTAACAAACTAACTCAAAAGTGTTATCAGGAGTTGGAAGACCTTGTTAAGACCGCAAAAGAATTGAAAGAAGGTGAATAGTTTGCCGCGGCAACGAATAGAAAATGTTTCTAAACAGGAACTTTCCGACGCCGACAGACTGGAGCTTTGCAGGCTTTTAATTAAAGCGGGATACTGCGTAAGGCTCGGAAAGGAAAAGCCTGATAACAAGAGACAGTACAATAAATTCGTTGAATATTGGAGTGAAGAATAAAAAAACCGCCTGCGGTAACAGACGGTATGAACAGATTATATTGGACAACTAACTGTTCTTTTTTTATTCTACATCTTTTATTCCAAACAGTCAATAAGGAGGTAGAAAAAATGATTGATTTTGAAAAGGAAATCGAAAGCGGTAAAAAACTGATACAAATTATGGAAGTCCTTAATAAATTTAAAGAGGACTCTTATCTGACAGCAAAGGACATTGCAAAAATATTTAATTGCAGCGAAGACGCTGCAAGGGAATATATGCACAGAGACGGTTTCCCGCTTATTGAATGCGGTAAGGAACTCAAAGTCAGTTCTTTAGGATTTAAATTATATAATCTCGGATATAGATTTTATCCAGAAGAAATGAGGGCGGCAATATGAACTTGTTTGATAAGATAGCCGATAGTCCTGAGCTTTTGTTTTGGACTACCGCAGGCGTTGTTGCAGTAAGTATGTTACTTGGAGCTTTTGTTATTTACATATTTGGAGTGCTTCCTCTTAGAGAGCAAAGACAATCAAAAGGTCGGGTTACCAAGCTTTGTGATGACGGAATACCTGCTCAATATTATAAAAACATAATATCGGATTTGCAAAACGAAGTTGAGTTCTGGCAGGGCAACTGCATAACAGCGGAAGACAGATATAACAAACTTTATGCTTCAGTAAAGGATAATAACTATGGCAAGAAGATGTAACGGACCGAATCAGGATTGCGATATTTGCACACGCTCTGGAGACTGTAACAAGTATGTTGAATGTGATGTCTGCGGTTGTGAATTGCACGAAGAGTTTTACGAAATAGATGAAACTCACTACTGTGAAGAGTGTCTTAAAGACGAATTTTTAATGAATGTTTGAAAGGAGAATTGACATGAACAATTTTGATGATGTTGAAATCATTGACAGCGACTTTGCGGAGCTTGCACCGAGAGAAAATAATACGGCTGTTTTAGATACAAGCTATGAAAACATATTGATGATGGCTAAAAGAGCTGACGAATATGTTGAAGCAACAAACAGAATTATGGAAGCCGCACTGAAAATTACAAGCGAATATGACTGGGTCAATATCGGCGGAAAGCCGTATCTTCAGGAGAGCGGAGCAACTAAGGTTGCAAGACTTTTCGGTATTTCCATAGAAATTTTGCCGAAATATCCGATTAAAGAAACAGACACAGACGGATATGTTTCTTATACATACAGAATGAGAATGTCGTTTAACGGCCAGTCTATCGACTGTGAGGGCAGTCGTTCAATGAAACAGGATTTCTTTTCAGGCAAGGGCGATAAGAAGAAAAAGCCCGATGAAATTATTGAGCGTGATGTGAAAATGGCAGCGTACACAAACTGTGTTAATAACGGTATAAAAAGACTTATTCCCGGTCTTCGCAATATTGATATGGATGTGCTTGAAAAAGCCGGACTCAACACCGCAAGAATCAGAGGGTACACATTTAAAGAGGGTTCTAAGGGTGGTAAAAAAACAAACGAGGCTGACGCAGACTTACTTTGTGAAAAATGCGGTAAAGCAGTTACTCAAAGAGTTGCGGCTTTCAGCCAAAGCAAATTTGACAATCATATTTATTGTATGGACTGCCAGAAGGAGGCTCAGCAATAAATGACAGCTGAAGAGATTAACGCCAAACTGTTTAAATCAAAACAGCAAAAGATAACGGTTTATCCCTGCTATCACCTCAGAGCATCTAACCTCGGTCATCCCTGTGAAAGATATTTATATCTTCTCATTAAGCATTGGCAGGAGCAGAAACCTATTGATGTAGGGCTTCAGAATATTTTTGATTTGGGCAATACCCTTGAAGAACATACTATCAAAAATATAAAAGAAGCAGGCTACGAGGTTTTTACGCCGACCTGCCGTGCTTGGCAGATAGACAAGCCATTGATAACAGGGCGTGAGGATATTCGTATCAAGGACGAAAACGGAGAGCTTTTGCCTGTGGAGATTAAAGGAATATCACCTTTTGAGTGGGACAGGCTTAATTCAATTGAAGACTTTTTGAACAGCAAAAAAGCATATATTAAGGGCTATCCAGCACAGCTTCAAATATATATGTACTATTTTGCGAAAGAAAAAGGCTTTTTCGCCCTAACCAACAAGCTCACAGGCGAAACAAAATTTATAGAAATGCCTTTTAACTGGGACTATGCTGACGCTCTGTTAAAAAAGGCTGAAAGAATATATAAATGCATTGAAGACGATGTTCTTCCCGATACTTGTTCCGATGTTTCATATTGCGAAAACTGCCAGCTATCCCATATATGCGGCACAAGGCGTAAATCAACAGACATTTTGATAGATGAAGAGTTAGACGCACTTATTAACAGAAAAATGGAGCTGCAGCCGCTGAAAAGCGAATATGAAAAGATTGACAGAGAAATCAAATCAAAGGTGGGACAAAGGGAAAAGGTTATCACAGGGCAGTATTTAATTCAAAGAACAGCCGTAAAAAAACAGGCTTACACTGTTCCTGCTAACACTTATTACAAAATGATTGTAAAAAAATTATAGGAGGGAATATGGCAAGACCTCTGAAAAAAGGACTTGATTACTTTCCTCATGACACAGCTCTGAATGACAGCGTTGAGTTAATTGTTGCAGAATTCGGAGCTGTTGGTTATATGGTTTACTTTAGACTGCTGGAGAAAATCTATTCCAATGAAGGCTATTATTGCGAATGGAACGATGATGTGGCATTGTTGTTTGCTCAAAGAAACGGAGTGGGTGCCAATGTTGTGTCTGAAATTATAGCTGCTTGTTTACGCCGTTGTCTTTTTGACCGTGGAAAGTTTGAGCAGTGCTCAATATTGACAAGCAAGGGTATTCAGGAAAGATATTTTGAAGCTACTAACAGAAGAAGCTTTAAAAATCTTGAAAGTGACTACCTTTTAATAAACGCACCCTTTGACGAGGTTTTTGCTGACAATAACTCAGTTAATGTATGCAATAACCCGATTAAAGAATGCAATAATCCGCAAAGTAAAGTAAAGGAAAGTAAAGTAAATAAAATTAAAAGAAATAATATTATTTCATCTGATAAGCGAACTGAAAAAAGCTATTATGACTGGTCGCAGTATTCTGATGTTGAAAAATCATCTAAATACAAAACATACGATGGTATCAATCTTTCAATAGCTGAAGCGACAGTTTTGTTTAATCATATCAACAGCTCTGATCAGTTTGATGTGTATTTGAAAAAAGCCTGCCGTTATAAATCTGAAAATCAATTTGAGATGATAATCGGTTGGGCAATACAGGACGGCAACTATATTGAGAAAAGGGGGCGGTAGAATAATGCCTAACATAGCTTCGGACGCAAAAATTATATGTCCGTATTTTATAAAACAAAAAGAAAAGGAGCGCAGTTCCATATACTGCTGCCCCATATTTGAAAAACAGGCTACAACTAAGCTTACTTTTAACAGTGCTGCCGATAAAAATGCTCATATTAAAAATTTCTGTATGACTGGGTGTTATTTCGGTTGTCCTATTGCCATAGCTGCAAGGGAGCGGCTGGAACTGAACGGAGAAATATAAATTGATGAAAGGAGAATTGATGATAAAAACAGTTATACCACTGATTCCCATAAGCAAGAAAAATCATCAACAAATAAGAAGAAACAGAGCCACAGGGAAACCGTTTATAGCACCGTCACAACAATATATTGATTATGAGTGTGATGCAATGTGGTTTATACAAGATAAGGGGTTGATGATAGATTATCCGGTTAATATCAAATGCCTTTTTTATATGCCTACAAAACGCAAATGTGATTTGACGAATATGCTTGAGGCAATTGACGATGTTCTTGTTAAAGCGAATGTTATAGCTGATGACAATTTTACAATACTTGCTTCGCATGACGGAAGCAGAGTTCTTTATGATAAAAACAACCCCCGCACGGAGGTATATATTACTGAATTTAAGGAGTGACAAGAATGTGTTTAGGATTAGCCACAGGTTGTCGTATTAAGGACGGCGACCGATATTTTCTTAGATATTGCGGCAGAGAACACGAGTACATAGCAAAAGAAACGCCCAACGGAATAGTGCTGGTTCACAACAGCAGCACTCCGCTGGGAACGCCTATGGACGCAATTCCTTTCAGCCGCATTAATGATTACGATTTCAGGAGGGCAAATAATGATTAATTCAGTTGTAATTATGGGTAGGCTCACATATCAGCCAGAACTGCGTTCTACACCCTCAGGTGTTTCAGTTGTTCGTTTTCAGATAGCCTGCGACAGAAAGTATCAGAAACCTGACGAAGAAAGAAAAACCGATTTCATAGATGTTACCGCTTGGCGCCAAACAGCAGAATTTGTTTCTCGCTATTTTCATAAGGGCTCAATGATCGCTGTTGAGGGCTCTATTCAGACTGATAGTTATACGGACAAAGACGGTAATAAGAGCAAAAGCGTTCAGGTCGTTGCAAACAATGTTTCTTTCTGCGGTTCAAAGGCAGAAAGCGGCAATTCAAATCCCGAATACATCTCATCAGATGATAATTATGAATCTGCTGATGAAAGTGATTTTGAAGAAATTGTCAACGAAGAAGACGATTTGCCGTTTTGAAAATAGGAGAGTTTATGGACGCATTAATGAACGAAATTTTAAAACACCTAACGCCTAAACAGAAAGCTGTCTATCTGCTCAGGCAACAAGGTCTTTCACAGCTTCAAGTTGCAGCAGAACTCGAAACATCACAGGGCTATGTTTCTTTGGCAGAGCGAAAAGCAAACGAAATTGTTAACGGCTATCTTAAGGTAGCCAAAATAGCGGTTGATTTAGCAGAAAGAAAAGGAAGTGCGTAATGTATCAAACAAATTTACTTGATGAAATCATAGTTGACAACTTTGC
>UQFL01000089.1 GCA_900540305.1 uncultured Oscillospiraceae bacterium
GGCAGCGTCAGATGTGTATAAGAGACAGAAATTATTATGAGTGAAATATATTAGCATACTGAATTTAAACTATCATATTTTTATAAAGTTTTCAATCTGCCTTGCAGAAAAAAATAAACCTGCTATACTAATTTGTATAAGACAAAATGTATTTAGGCAATACATTTTCACTCTAAAAGCAAATCTTTACTACGAATAAGAAAGGTTTTTAAAATGACAGAGAGAGAAAAAATGGTTCTCGGCAAAATTTATGACCCGAGCGACGAAGAATTACAGGAATTAAGAACTAAGGCTCACAATCTTTCTAAAGATTACAATGATACATACGAAACTCAGGAGGAGTTAAGGGAACAGATTTTAAGCGAATTAATACCCAACAGAAAAAGCGGAGCTTATCTTCAGGGGCCAATTCAGTTTGACTACGGAGTAAACACAAGCCTTGGAAAGAATTTTTATGCGAATTTCAACTTAACCGTTCTTGATGTATGCCCCGTAACGATTGAGGACGATGTGCTTATCGGCCCGAACTGCTCAATAATGACCCCCGTACACCCATTAAGATACCAAGACAGAAATATAAGGGTTAAAGACGACGGTACTTTATATGACTACGAATACGCAAAGCCGATTACAATAAAGAAAAACTGCTGGATTGCAAGCAATGTAACAATTTGCGGCGGCGTAACTATCGGCGAGGGATGCGTAATAGGTGCAGGCAGCGTGGTTACTAAAGATATACCTGCAAACTCTTTCGCCGCAGGTAACCCGTGCAGAGTAATCAGAGAGATAACAGAAGAAGACGCTATAGACTTAAAACCCGAATTATTTTAAAATGACACTTTAATATAAAAAAAGAGCAGGCAATTAACCTGCTCTTTTTCTTGTATTAAATAATACATTTTTATTTATAAATTCAGCAAAGATAAACTCTTGTTTCATACGGTCTTAGCTTACAGCCGAGGCTGTCACAAGACGCCGCTCTGTAATTTGAAATCAAAAGCGTTGATTTTGTAAGATCAAAACCTTTCGGTGTTTTGAAATTTTCAGGTACATCAGAAAAAGAGCAGATTACAAGGGCTTTTTTACCATCATATTCCCTTGAATAAACAAAAAGTTTTTCGCTGTTTTTATAGTATTCATTATAATTTCCGTAAATCAAAACGGGATTTTCTTTTCGTATTCTCAAAAGCTTTCTGTAAAAATTCAATATGGAATTTTCGTCTTTCTCCTGCTTTTCAACATTAATTTGTGTGTAATTCGGATTTATTATAAACCACGGCTTTTCACCAGTTGTAAACCCTGCGTTTTTCTCACCGCTCCACTGCATCGGCGTGCGGGCATTATCTCTTGAAATCGCATTTTCAACTTCAAGTATCTTTTCGTCAGACAAACCAAGTTTTCTGAGCACGGCGCAATCGTTTTTAACCGAAACATCAACATAATCATTCAGGGAATTCATTTTAATATTCGTCATTCCTATTTCCTGCCCCTGATAGATAAACGGCGTTCCGCACTGACAGATATACATAACGGCAAGCATTTTTGCGCTTTCATCGTGAAATGCTCCGTCATTTCCGTATCTGCTTACAATTCTCGGCTGATCGTGGTTTTCAATATAAAGAGCGTTCCATCCCCTGCCGTAAAGTTTGCTTTGCCAGTTACTGTACACTTTTTTGAGCCTTGTTAGTCTGAATTTGCGCCTAAAGCAGTTCATTCCTATGCAGTCAACATTCATATGCTGAAAATGGAACATCATATCAAGTTTTTGATTTTCGCACTCTTCAACAAATTCGAGCGCAAAGTCAGGCGTCATCATAGGCGCTTCCCCTACGGTAAAAGCATCATACTTTTTCAATACATCATTTTGAAATTCTTGAAGATACTCATTTAAATGGGGGCCTTTTTTATAATGTTCAAATCCCGTTGCGGCAGGAAGCGGAAAACCATCAGGAAGTCCCTCGTCTTTAGAAATAAAGGTTATAACATCCTCTCTGAAACCGTCTACTCCCATAGAAAGCCAAAACTCCATTATACCCTTTACCTCTTCACGGACTTTAGGGTTATCCATATTAAGGTCTGGCTGTTTCTTGGCAAAAAGGTGCAGATAATATTCTCCCACTTTTTCGTCATACTCCCACGCTTTGCCCTCAAATAGCGACAGCCAGTTGTTAGGAGGCTTTTTGCCGTTTTCCCCCTTGCCTTTTCGCCAGTAATAATAATCTCTGTATGGATTTTCCCCCGCCTTTTTGCTCTCTTCAAACCACGGGTGTTCGTCGGAAGTATGGTTTACAACCAAGTCCATTATAATCTTCATACCACGCTCGTGAGCGCCGTCAAGCACCTTTTTGAAAACTTCAAGCGTTCCGTAATCAGAACAAATATCACGGTAATCGGATATATCATAACCGAAATCCGCCTGCGGAGACGGATAAAGCGGAGAAAACCAAATTGCGTCTACGCCAAGACTTTTTATGTAATCAAGCTTTTCAAGAACGCCCCACAAGTCGCCTATTCCGTCCCCGTTTCCGTCCTTAAATGAACGGGGCCATATTTGATAAACAGAGGCTTCTTTGTACCATTTGTTATTCATACTAAACGCTCCTTTGCCTTTTTTCTTTATGATAGCATATTAATTTAGTTTTAGATATGGTTTTCAGTGTTTTCATATAAAATCACAATAAAGACAAAGTCGGTTTATAACATTTCACGAAATCGGCACTTTTATATCACATATTTATCTCATTTGTAATAATCAGCTTTAAGCTTTTATCAGGATTACTAATTTCATCTTTAATAAACTGCGGATACAGAACAAAATTGTTTAGTTTATCTATATCAAGCCATTCATAGGTGTTTATCCTGTTTCCTTCTTTTGTTTCAAAAACAGTTTCATAATTATTAAAATCCGTGTTGCTTATATCAACAAGATAATACATACATATTTCGTGAAATTTCCTGCCGTCATCAATAAAAAAACATTCGTTTATCCATAATGGTTTATAATCCGTAACCGTTATATTAAGCTCTTCTTTAATTTCACGCACAAGCGCTTCCTCAGTAGATTCGCCGAATCTAACTCTGCCCCCCACAAGATAATATTCATTCGTTTTCGTATTTTTCTGGGCAAGTAATTTATTGTTGTGAACAATTACTGCGGCAACTCTGTGATTGAAAAGTCCTTTGCCTGTATTAAGGGTCAAATCAACAGGACTTATTTTTTCTATATATTCGTCTGCCTCTTTGTGAGAATGAAAAGTAATTACTTTTTTATTGAACTTTTCAAGCAGCTCAAGTATACGAGGCTTTACATCTGCGTTAAAGTTCTTTATGAAATCTATTAATTCCTTATTTACAGGCAATTCGCAAGGCATTTCAGGGCGTCTGCCCTCTCTGTTTTCAGCACCGTGAATACAAACTTCAGTAGGCAAATCAAAAAAGAATATTAAATCCGCCTCTGAAATTCTCATTTCAAGTGTGTTTCTGAAATTACCGTCTATTATAAAGCTATCCTTTTTGAATATTTCTTTTTGCTTTTCAATCAGTTCTTTCCTTGTGATATGAGTGCCGTCCTTGTTCCAGTACATCGCATCTAAGTGGAACAATTCTATTCCCGTGGCTTTTTGCAGTTTTCTGCTGAAAGTGCTTTTTCCTGCACCCGAACAACCGATAGCAATGATTTTTTTGTAATTGAACATTTTTCAAACCTCCTAAAAAAAACAAGCTCTTGCATTTTTTCAAAATACAAGAGCTTTACTTCTGTGTTCGGAATGGGAACAGGTTATCTCATTTTTTATCAGTTTCAACTGACGCATTAATTATATCATAATATTTGATTATTCGCAACTAATACCCCAACTGTATGTATCTGTAACTGTATTGCTTGCATAATCATATTGATAAAATGTTGAATAAAGCATATCACCTGAAACGGTAATTACTGAATAGCCTGCTGAATTATCAGGAATTGATTTATTGTTTTCAAACCACAGCGGCTCATAAGTGTCAACAGGTTCCCTATTCTGACTTCCGCCTGCTGCTGACATAAGATAAATCGGCGCCTGCGGATTTTCAAAACAATTATATTCTACCCCGTTAATATTTTCGGTAACAATACTGCACTCAATCGGATTTCTTTTTTCATCCATAGGTTTAGTGAGAGCAAAAACATGGTCGTGTCCCTGAAGAACAAGGTCTACACCGTATTCATTGAATATTTCGCCGAGTTTTACCTGCTGTGAACGGGCAATCTTATTTCTATCCGATGAAGAACCATATTTACCCGTTGAATAAAGCGGATTGTGAATAGCAACTATTTTCCATTTTTTATCAGTAGACGATAAGTCATTTTCAAGCCATTTACGCTGTTCTTTGCCTACACCCGTTTTTTCCGAATCTCCCGATGAAAGCACGGCGAAATGAACATCGCCGTAATCAAAGGAATAATATATACCGTTTTCATAATTCTGCTCAGGCATATTTACGGTAGTGTGATTATACTCTATATTCTTGTATCCGTATGTATAATCTTCCCAATACGAATGATTACCCGAAGTCAGCATAGTGGGAACGGACGAAACATAACCCTCAACGCCTGACAGCATCTGCGTCCATTCAGTCTCATCTCCGCCGTGCTGAACCATATCGCCCGTGTGAATTATGAAATCAAGCGACTGAGTATGATTATACGCATCGCCCATTAATTCTGCCCAAACTTCGCCGTTATAATCCTCATCCTGAGTATCTGATATGTGCATAAATGTTATACTTTTAGGGTCTGCCTCACCTGTTTTAAATTCAGAAGTAAAAATCGGCTTTCCCGATGAATTATAAATGTTATAGCTGTAATCTTTATTGTAATCAAGATTATAGAAAACAGCACGATTCACAAAATCCGAATTTCCGTCATCACAATACGCCCATACCGTTTTCAAGGTATCGCCATCAGATGAAACAAGCTCGGCTTTCTGACTGTCTGCCACAGGTGTGTGCCATGTAACGCTGTAAGAATTCGTTTTTGAATCATAAATAGAAAGAATAACGGAAGAAACAGAGTAATCCTGCTCATTACTGTTTTTTTCTTTCGCTGTAATTTCAACAGTAGTGTTTTCGTCACAGCTTCCCATTTCATATGAACCGTCCGTAAGCCATACGCTCTCTCCGTCCACCGTTACATTGGAAAGATAAGAAGTATCAGAATGACTTACAGTCAAAACACCGTCTTTGAAATCAGCGTTTGCGTTCCCTTCAATCTCCACAACAGGGCCGCCAGAGATATTCAAAACGGTTTTTGCCTGATTTTCAGAGCAGGCGCTGAATGTGAAAAACATAACTGCGCAAAGCAACAAAACTAATATTTTTTTCATAATTTACCCCTGTTAAAAAT
>UQFL01000090.1 GCA_900540305.1 uncultured Oscillospiraceae bacterium
GAGATCAGCCTCGGTCTCGTGGGCTCGGAGATGTGTATAAGAGACAGATATAAAATATTTAAAGGGTGACGAATATGAAAAAGGACAGGGTTGTTAAATTAAACGCTTTATGCAGAATAGCAATTTTGCTTGCTATAGACTTTATAACTTTGCATCTTTCTAATTTGGGAATAATCCATTACACAATGGGCGGCAAGTTATTCAATACGGAATATATCTATATAGTTTTCAACTTTCTGCATCTCATGCTCTTCTTTGCCGTATCTGCTATAATATTCAGACTTCTTGATTTATATAAAAGCGTATGGACTTTTGCCGGCGCTGACGAAACAGTAAGAATAGTCACAGCATCAATTTTTTCTTCTGTTGCACTTTTTTTGATAGACCGAGTACTATTCAACAAAATTTTAGGTTATAACGGAATACTTCCATATTATGCATATTTCCTTATGTGCATACTCGTATTTATAGGTCTATGTGTTCCGCGTAAAGGATATTATATTGCAAAACGACTATACCGCAATAATCCTTTTATCTACAAAAAGAAATTAAAATCAAAAAGGGTTATGATTGTAGGCGCAGGATTTATGGGGGATTTCTTCATAAATGAGCTAATCCATAATGACTACAAAAAAGGATATCCCGTTTTAGCAGTTGACGATGACCCTGCAAAACTGCACAAAAGAATCAACGGCGTTAAAGTCAGAGGCACTTGCAATGATATTCCTCGATTGACAAAACAATATGATATCGACATCATCATGATTTGTTTGCCCTCAGCTTCAAAAACACGCCAAAAGGAAATAATCAACCTTGCAATGGAAACAGGCTGTAAGGTTAAAATCGCCCCGTCTGTAAACGAATTTCTTGAAAGCAATAATACTAAAGCAAAGAGAATACGAAATATTGAAATCAATGACCTTTTGGCAAGACCGGAAGTAAAACTTGATAAAAAAGTATGCCGCTATCTCATAGGTAAAACAGTTCTTGTTACGGGAGGCGGCGGCTCTATAGGAGCTGAACTTTGCAATCAGGTTGCGAGATATTCCCCCGAAACAATTGTTATTTTCGACATTTATGAAAACTGCGCTTTCGAGCTGGCAAACGAACTTAAGGACAAATATTCCGATGAAATAAATATAAGAGTAAGAATAGGCTCAGTAAAGGATATTCAAAGGCTTCGTGAAGTTTTTGAAGAATTTCATCCAGATGTTGTATTTCACGCCGCTGCGCACAAACATGTTCCACTTATGGAAGCAAGCCCGTGTGAAGCTGTTAAAAACAATGTTTTCGGAACTTATAATGTTGCGCTTGTCTGCGATGAATTTGCAGTTAAAAAAATGGTAACCCTGTCAACAGACAAAGCTGTTAACCCCACAAATGTTATGGGCTGCACAAAGAGGATTACAGAAATAATTATTCAGTATATGGACACCGTAAGCAAAAATACAGTTTATACCGCTGTAAGATTCGGAAATGTTCTTGGATCGCACGGTTCCGTTATTCCGATTTTCACTAAGCAGATTGAAAACGGAGGCCCTATTACCCTTACTCACCCAGACATTGAAAGATACTTTATGACTATTCCCGAGGCAGCTCAGCTTGTTTGCCAGGCAGGAGGTCTTGCAAAGGGAGGAGAAATATTCGTTCTTGATATGGGTGAACCTGTTAAAATCATGGACCTTGCAAAGAACATGATAAGACTTGCAGGATATGATATTGACGACATAGGAATCAAAATAACGGGACTTCGCCCCGGCGAAAAGATGTATGAAGAACTCGCAATGGAGAGCGAGCTTGAAACAAGAAAAACCACAGAACTTGATAAAATCTATGTTACTCAGCCAATGGAAATATCCGAAGAGTTTTTCAACAATATGCTTGAATCTTTGAAAGATGTTAACAACGACAATGTAAGAGAAAAACTTATGGCGATTGTTCCGAATTATACACCTGCTAAAAACTAATAAAAAAAAACGCCTTGAAATCAATTAAGATTTCAAGGCGTTAATTTTTATATCAATGCTTCATAAAAGTATGAAAACAGCAAAAGAAGAACAAGAAGAACAATATTCAAAATCGTAAACGATATGAAATATTTTTTGCGTTTTTCAGGATATGCTTTTGATATCTGCTTATAAGAAATAAGGCTTGCCATTGAAGCGATAAGAGTGCCGAGACCGCCTATATTACAGCCGACAATCAATGCGCGCCAGTTATCTGTAAAGCCTGAAAGCAAAAGCGCCGCAGGCACATTGCTTATCACCTGACTAATAACAGCGGATACAATTATCTCCCTGCCCTCAAGAACAGATTCTATCATATTTCTGAAACCCTCTATTTTGCCCATATTGCCTATGAAAATAAAGAAAGCAATAAAAGTCAAAAGCAGAGAATAATCAACTCTTAAAAGCACTTTTCTGTCTTTTATGAGAATCACAGCAAAAATTATTGCCGCCGTAATAAAAGGAGAAATAACCTCTGCAATACTCAAAAGAGCAAGAACAAAGCCGAGAAGATAAATAAAAACAGACGCTTTGTCTTTAATTTGAACATCCACAGGCTGACAATTTACAGGGCTGTTTTTTCTGAACAATATCAAAACCGCAAGGCAAACTGCAGAAACTGCTATATACGGAAGCGTAATTTTAATGAAGCCCAAAAAGCCTAGCCCTGATTTTGAATAAAGATAAAGATTTTGCGGATTGCCCATAGGTGTGAGCATACTGCCGAGATTTGCCGCTACTGTTTGCAAAACCACTAACGGCACAAGCAGTTTTACTTCTTTTGCCATACTTAAAACGATTATTCCGAACGGAACAAAAGTGATAAGCGAAACATCGTTCGTTATAAACATACTTAAAACGAATGGCAAAAATACAAGAGCAAAAAGAAGCTGCCGTGATGTTGAAATCTTCTTCAAAAAAGCGTTTCCGAGATAATCAAAAGCGCCTATTTTCTGAAAGCCAGACATTACTGCCATAAGGCTGAACAAAAGAGCAAGTGTGCTCCAATCTATATATTCAACATATTCTTTGTTGGGCGGCACAAAAAAAGCAGAAACGGCGGCAAGAATTACCGCCGCGCAGAGAACTGCTTCACTCTTTAAAAAGCCGATTGCTTTAGAATAAAAAGTTTTCATTTCAATTAATCTTTCAAAAAAATGTATATTTAAATTATTTCAAGCTTATCTCCGAGGTCCTCAACCGCCTTAAAAACAGGTCTTTCCTCCCCTGTTTTATTTGGCGAATGAAAAGTGAGCATAAGCTTTTCAGAAAATTTAAAAAGCATACCGTGTCCGCCGTCATCAGTTATCAAGGGTGCAAGGTGCTCAAAATTTTCGCTCAGCTCGCCGTCTTTAAACTTAACAAGGCACTCGGCATATTTATGCTGAATAAATGTTGACCACAGCATAAACAATTCGCCGCTTTTTGAGCGGTACATATACGGCCCGTCAGTTACATAATGCTCACCCTCAGGCTTTTTATCTGCCCAAAAAGGAGATGACGCACTGAAAAGGGTTACTGCTTCACCAACTGATTCAGTCAAATTTTCGCTAAGCTGTATATAACATATAGTACCGTCTATTATCTGCGTATGCTCATGGCAAAACACAAGATACGGCGTATTATTTTTTGATATATAAAGTGTTCCGTCAAGACATTCCCATTCGCTCGGAGTCAATGCGTTTTTACTGCAAGGCTCAAACGGCCCGAGAGGGCTTTTGGATTTGAGCGAATATGTTCCTCGGCGTCCGTTTTCCATAGTAAAGGTTGCGAACATATAATATTCACCGTTATACTTATGAACTTCAGGCGCCCAGTTAACCGCTCTGTTAAGCAAATATTTTTCACTGCCAAAGCATTGCACGGGAGAACTCCAGTTTACAAGGTCTTTTGAAGTATAAACATCAAACCCGCCAGTACTTACGCCGAAATTGTCTGCTCTTGTTCCATACATATAATATATAGAACCCTCGCAAAGCACAAACGGGTCTCTGATATTAATATCACTGCACTTCATATGTTATCTCCGAAAAAAATTAAAATTCAACTTTCTGAGGTTCGCCGTTAGCTTCCCTTGATTTATCTGCAAGATAAACACTCAAATGACCTGCAACTGAATCAAAAATAGATGTGCAGGCAAGGCTTGTTTCTTCACCTCTTACGAAAGAAACGAAGTCTGCGGCAAGTCTTTCATCTCCGCCGCCATGGCCGCCGAATGCACCTACCATATCGCCGTGAACATTGAGGTCTACCTCTTCAATATCGCACTCCTCATTATGAGCATCAGTAGAGGGGTTGATTTTAGATACAAAGAACTTACTCTTTTCAAAATCGCCGTAAATCTCACCCTTTGTTCCGATAATATGGATATGTCTTAAAGACTGAGAAGAACCGCCTACCATATTATGAGTACCTGTTGCGCCGTTTGCAAAATTTACAACTACACTCTGGTGGTCTACAACATTATTGTCGCACTTATAAATGCATCGAGCATAAGGGCTGTCACTCTTCATAAGAGCAATTTTATCCTCAATTGTGGGATTTTCAATGCCCTCAAGAGCGTCCCATACATAGAAAGCCCAACGATCGGGATGGTCTATATATAGTCTCTTTGTTGAGAAAACACAGGTATCTACATAAGGGCAGTCTACCATACATTTTGTGCCTGCGCCTTCGGGAGCGTTCTCTTCCTTGAACTGGAATTTGCTTCCGAAAGAAGAGATTGAAACAGGCTTGTTATCGCCCATAAGCCACATCATAAGGTCTATATCGTGGCAACATTTTGCAAGGAGCATAGAGGTGTGGCACTTGTCAGAATTAGCCCATTTACCTCTTATGTACGATGTTGAAAGGTGATGATATGAAACATGCTCAGCAGTCTGAATATTGATTATATCTCCAATTTCGCCTTTAGCTATTCTTTCCTTGATGCCGTAATAGAAAGGAGTGTAGCGAAGTACATGGCAAATCATAACTTTTGAGTTATTCCTTTTTGCGCACTCAACAATTTCTCTCATATCCTTTTCATTTGGCGCAAAAGGCTTTTCAAGAAGCATATCATATCCTGCATCAAGAAGCGGAATTGCCGTTTCAAGATGCTGTTCATCCATTGTGCCGTTTATAACAGCATCTGCAAATTTCGGCGCTTTTGCAAGCTCCTGAGCAGATACAAAGCAGTTTTCTTTTGGAAATCCGAATTCTTTCATCGCTTTTTCCATGCGAACAGGGTTCGGGTCCGCAACACCCACAATTTGAAGAAGTTCTGGATTTGAATGCGCAAGCTGGCTGTAAACAAAAGACCTGTGACCTGCGCCTACGATTATAGCCTGTCTCTTATACACATCTGACGCTGCCGACGATCGCATAAGTGTAGA
>UQFL01000091.1 GCA_900540305.1 uncultured Oscillospiraceae bacterium
GCAGCGTCAGATGTGTATAAGAGACAGATAATATGCTCAAAATATTAAAAAAAGTGGAGCAATTACTGTTAAAAATGCCTAAACTAATATAACTGTATTTGTGCAATTTTATCATCGGTTTTATGATGATTTTGAGCTGAATAAAGACCGAAAGGGGTAATTATGAAAAATTCGGGTAATTTTGCAGGAAAGGTAAAGGGGTTATTTACAGAGATTAAAACGCACTGGAATACCCCGGCAGAGGGACGATATGTTCCGTACAAAGAATATAAGGATGTGGTAATTTCGGTAGGCTGTAACTATGCAGGCTCCAAAACTCTTGAATATATAACATTCGCAGCAGGCTGTTATTTAATGATGTATCATTATAAACTGCCGTATTTAACATTCTCCATAATAAGCATAATCAATATGCCGCTCAACTATATATGGGCGCTGCTTTCGTGGATTATTAACGACAATCTTGGCTTTCTTCCCAAGAAAACGGAAAGAAAATTTTACGCAGGTTATATATTTGTATTCCTGTTAGGTGTGTCTATGATAGTCTTTGACTATTCTCAGCTGTTCGACCAAACAGGAAAATTTGTTACATATTTAAACAGTATTGAGGGTATCAGCGCGGCGTCTGCGTTTAAAATTTTAGGTACTCATATTGCGTGGAACGGCTGGTCTGGTGCAAGAAATATTTTCTGGCGTAAAAAGCTTGTGCCGAAATACGGCAGATATAAGTATTCTCTTTACTGCGATGTTATACCTAAATGTATAATGGTTGTTCTTATAGGCTGGCTTCCTTTCTATAATATTCCAGATGTAACAACAAGAGTTTGGGTTGCAAATCTTCTGTTTTCTCTTTTTAATCTTTTCGGATTCCCGAACAGTATTGAAACCTGTACTCAGAATATCAGTCCCAATCTGCGTGAGCGTATACTTATCAGAACATATCCCATTAAGATTTCACACCTTTTACACTCCGTGTCGGCAATTATTATTCCGATTATCATAGGTATGCTCAGATATGAATGGGCGGATATCAATGTTTTCAGATATGTTATTCCGATTACATTTATTGCTTATGCCGCTCTCACAATGATTTTTGCAGGCAGGATTAAGGAGCGTATTCCTCAGCCACCGCTTGAAAAGAAAGTTCAGATTAATTTCTGGGACGGAATTTTCGGCGTAATGAGAAATAAATACCGCTGGATAAATACAATAGTAGGTCTTCTTGACTCTCTCGGAAACGGTATGCTTGCGTTTACAACAGTGCTTTATCTCTATACTTTCCGCCTCAGCGGTCTTTCTTACAGCCTTATAGTAGCGCTCGTTTCCTTTGCAGGAACACCGCCCGATTTCTTTACCCCGTATTTCCTTAAACGCTTCTCTTACAGGCAGATAATGATTTTCTATCAGCTTGCAAGAGCGGTGGGCTACACCGTAATCGTGCTTGCAATTTCATTCTGCGGCGACAATCTTGTTTTGTGCGGAACTCTGTGCGTTATTATGCTTTTCCTTATGGAAATGACAAAAACAGTGCCGACCTCAGCAACAAGAGATATGGATGTAAGAGTTAACGACTATCAAATGTACCTTTCAGGTGAAAGACTTGAAAGCTTTTCGGGTATTTTCGGCTGGTTTACAGGCCCTATAACATCATTCGTAAGCCTTATTATCCCGCTTCTTCTTTTGCAGTACGGCTTTAACAGTAACTGGGATGTGCTTTTCCTTGATTCAACAAGGTCGAAGATAATCGTTATTCCTATGATTATAGATATAATCGGATATGTGCTTATGACAATTCCGTATTTCTTCTGGGACTACAACAGCGAAAAGCAAAACAAGGTTATGGCAGTTCTCAAGCGCAGGGCTGAGGTAACGGCAAAACAGGCTGAAGTCGAGGGCAGCACAATCGGCGGCGGATATGTAGGTTAGGAGGCGAGTTTATGAATAAAGACAATTTTGAAAATACAGAAATTTCACAGGATACTCCTAATACAGAAGCAACCGAAAAAGAAAACACGCCTTTAGCAAGCCAAGACGAAAGTACAAATAAAAAGAGAAAAAAGAAACGCCAAAAGCATTATGAAAGTCTTGAATCAGTAACGCTTGATATTCCCGATGATGATATATGGACTTATCAGGTAGAGGGATTGAGTGCCCCCGCTGTAAATAAACCAGTAAAAAACAGAAGAGTAAAACAGTTTATTTTCATTGTTGTTATTCTTATCGCAATTGCGCTTTCGTGCTATTTCAGTATTAGAGCGGTGCAGAGAGATACATTTGAATATAAAGAAAACGATGCAGGTTACACATTTTCGGGATTCAGCAACAACGGGTTTATCAAGGAACTTGATATTGACTATGCTCTTGAAATTGTGTATGACGAAAACAATTCCGATGTGGAAAGCAATTTTACACTTGTTGAGGATGAGTCAAAACCCATAACGGCAATAGAGGAATTTACCTTTAACTGCGACAATGTACTCCAAGTTGTGAATATAGGGCCGAATGTTGAAAAAATTGAGGGCGATTCGTTTTATACCTGCTATGAACTTCAGGCAATAAATGTTGATGAAAATAACCCCAATTATTCAAGCGTTGACGGTGTTCTTTATAACAAGGACAAAACAGAGCTTATCTGCTATCCTATGAAACATTCCGAATATTTGAGGCAGAAAAACGGTTATATCGAGGCGGTTGAACCTGATGCAGAGGGATATGAGGAATACAAAGAAAAGGTGCTCACATATGTTCTTGAGCCTAATGTAACAACAATCGGCGAGCTCAGTTTCAATTATACCGACCTTGTTGATGTGTATATGCCCGAGGGTGTTAAAACAATAGAAACAATGAGCTTTTTCAAAGCCACCTCCCTTGCAAATATATATACATATACGGATTACGGCAATATTGACGGCGGTAAATATCTGTCCTTGCCCGATACGGTAGAGTACATCGGCTCGGACGCTTTCAGCTACGACCAAGCGCTTACATATGTATATATTCCCAAGGGCGTAACTTATATGGGTCACCACGCTTTTTGGGACTGCGCATATAAAGACGGCGGCGAGATAAAAGGTCTTTCTGAGCTGAATGTTGCGGAAAATGAAGACGCTTTCAAGGATAAATGCCATTTCGGCGACCAGTGGTGCCCCGAATATGACTATATGCTCTTTAAAAAGAAAGTTCCCGTAAACTATGAGGCAACACGCCAAAGTATTGTCAACGAATAATTTTAAAGGCGGCTGATATGATGTCAGCCGCCTGATTTTTAAAGCCTGCACTTGAAAATAAACAGGTAATGTATTATATTAATATAAATTTTTTCGGAGATATGTTTATGGAATTAAAAAATTATCTTTTTTGTTATTTTACGGGAAATCTTCCCGAGGAGGAGTCCGTTCATTTTGCGGTTTCCCGTGACGGATATAATTTTACTGCGCTGAATTCAAATGAAGCAGTCATCAAGCAGACCCTCGGCAAAAAGTCTTGCAGAGACCCGTATATATTCCGTGATGAAAATAATATTTTTCATATTATTGCAACGGATATGCGCTGCCACGACGGCTGGAACAGCAATAATTCTATGATTATGTGGGACAGCGAAGACCTTTTGCATTGGAAAAAGGAACGCATTTTTGATTTCTCTTGTTTTGAGAGCACCAAAAATGCGGACAGAGTTTGGGCTCCGCAGGTTATATATGATAAATTTAAAGACGAATATATGATTTACTGGAGCAATCATAATACCGATGACGGACTTGATACTATTCCGTGGTACATATACACAAAGGATTTCGTATCTTTCACAACTGAACCAAGTGTTTTGTTTAAGCCGAAAAGCGATACGGCAGGTATAGACGGCGATATTATTGAAAATGACGGCAAATATTATCTTTATTATGCTGACCAGGAGAAAGACGGAATATGCTACGCCGTTTCAGACAGCCCCTCAGGCGAATATTTTGAGCCTAAAGACAACAAGGTTTCTGTTGCTGATACTCAGATTGAGGGCAACTGTATGTATAAAATTCTCGGCACAGACAAATATGTTATGATTATGGATAAGTTTGTAAAGAGCGGTTATTTTATGCAGGAAACGGAGAATATGACTGATTTTAAGGCTGTTGATGATGATAAATTCAGCCTCAATCATCTTAGACCCCGCCACGGCTCAATGCTTTATATAACGGATGATGAATATAACAAACTTGTTGAATATTTCGGATAAAAGCAAAACATCCCGTGTAAAAACACGGGATGTTTTTTTAATATCCTACAATAAGTCCTTTTTCCATTGTGTAAAAAGAGGTGAGCCCTTTGCACTCAATAATTCTCACTTTTGCCACATTCAGCTTTTCTTTGAGAATCTTTTTCATATAAGACGCACCCTCTTCGTTTTTGCAGTGGGAAATAACAACATTTGAGTTTTTCATTTCCTTTTTCTCCTGCATAATCTCAATCATAGCGTCTATTGCGTTCTTTTCGCCTCTCGGCTTTTTTGCCACCTCAATTTTTCCGTCTTTCGCAATTGCAACGGCTCTGATTCCGAGTTTTGTAGCCATTATTCCGGCAATTTTGCTCATTCTGCCTGTTTTAACAAGATTGTCATATCCGCCAAGGGCAAAAACAAGGTGTGTTTCGTTACTGAATTTATCAAGCGCTGTGCATACCTCGTCAAAGCTGAGACCGCTTTCAATCAATTCGCAAGCCTTTTCCTTTATGAGAACCATTTTTCCTGCGGTCGCTTTTGAGTCGATTATATGTATGTTGATTTCGGGGTTCGTTTCAATCGCCATTTCTTTTCCCAAAAGTGCAGAGTTATATGTTCCGCTGAGTTCTCCCGTCAGGGTAACGCAAATCGAATTTTTTGCTTTCAAAAAAGCGTTGCAAAAGTCGGCAGGGGAGGGGCAGGCTGTTGATGACGCCTCTTTTTCTGCTTTCATTGCGTTCAATAACTCATTAGTGTCTATATCATCGTCATCCCTAAAGCTTTTTCCTCCCACAATTATTGAAAGCGGAACTATCTCTAATCCTATTTCTCCGCTTTGCTCTGTTTTTGTTAAATCACAGCTTGAATCAAGCACTATATTCCATTTCATATCGGTAACCTCTCTTTGCATTATTGTTGCAAGTAGTATTGAAAACTATATTACACGATAAATAATACAATGTCAAGTGGTAACAGTTGACACATTTAAAAGTTGAGGATATAATATTTGTATATCTGTCTCTTATACACATCTCCGAGCCCACGAGACC
>UQFL01000092.1 GCA_900540305.1 uncultured Oscillospiraceae bacterium
ATACAAGATTTTTTCACTATATCATAAAAAATCAGATTTTTTTTGTTTAAATTACACATAAAAATATTAAACCATCTTCACCATACAATATATATTTAAATCACGCTTGTTATATGAAAGGTCTTGCAAAATGAAATAAAGCATATTATAATATAGCCGCATTGCATCCGCAGGGAATAAAAGTTTTCCCGAAGTCAGCCTTTTGGTGTTTTAGGGCAGGACTTTAGGAGCAGTAGCAGAAAGGAAAAATGAATATGAACAAAAACACAAAAAAACTTGTAGGTATTGCTCTTTTCACGGCAATCGTTGTTGTGCTTCAGTTAATCGGAAGCGCAATCAAATTCGGACAGTTTTCAGTTTCCCTCGTTCTCATTCCGATAGTTGTTGGAACAGCTCTTTACGGAATCGGAGCAGGAGCATGGCTCGGTCTTGTTTTCGGCGTTACAGTACTTATTTCTGGCGACGCTGCGGCTTTTCTGACTGTTGATGTATTCGGTACAATCGTTACCGTTTTACTCAAAGGTACACTTGCAGGTCTTGCTGCAGGAGCCGTTTACAAGCTTATTGAGAAAAAGAACAGATATGTGGCAACAATTGCGGCGGCATTTATCTGCCCTGTTGTTAACACAGGAGTATTCCTTCTCGGCTGTCTTGTATTCTTTATGCCCACTATCAACGAATGGGCTTCTGGTCTCGGCTTTGAATCAGCAGGCGCTTATATGATTACGGGTCTTGTAGGTCTCAACTTCGTATTTGAACTTGTTGTAAACCTTGTGCTCGGCCCTGTTATTGTAAGACTTGTTGACTTAGGAAAAAAAGAGCTTAAAAAATAAAAATACACTTATAAAACACACTAGCCCTGAAGCTTCTGCTTCAGGGCTTTCTTCTTTATAGTACTGTTATTCGTCCGTATCTTCCCACGGCAAGGGTTTGTTCTGCTTTTTACAAATCTTCTCTACGATTTTTGCTTTATCAAGCTTTCGTATTAAAAGCCAGACTTCCCTAACCTCTTTTTCTGCCTGTTTAGCGTCCGCCTCAAGCCTTTCGTCAAGCTTATAATACATAAGATTAACACCGCATTTGGGGCAGGTCTGCTTCATATAAAACGGGCTTAATTTTTCATTGCATTTAGGACATCTGTTACTCATTTTCAATACCTCCGCTGCTCACTTCGAGGGCAATCTCCTCTCGCCTTACAGCGATTTCATCTCTTATTGTCTTGAGTTTATTACCCGTGAGGTCATAAAACGCATACGGCACAAGTGTCAAAAGACCGAGCACATAAGGAACGGCGGTGAATAACGCCCAGATATAAAAGTCTGTATTATCGCCTTTAACTGTAAGCTGAGTGCCGTCGGGCTGACTTACAAAGCTGAGCCCGATAACAGGCAAAAGCGCCGTGCCGAGAGAGGTTGAAACAGAGCCTGTTAGCTTATTTACAAATGTAAGAACGGAGAAGCTGACTCCCTCGTTTCTCTCGCCCGTTTTCCATTCCATATAATCAATCGTATCTCCAATCATCTCTGTGGGGATAACCATATTGATTGTATTAAAGAAGCTGAATACAAAATTCTGAATCATAAGAAGTATTGATATTACAACTATATTTGATGAATAGAATTTGAGACCGAGAACAAATACCAATGTACCCACAACAAAACGGCTGATGACATTGAGCATTACTATCTGTTTATTGTCAAACTTTTTCTTTAACTTCGGAATAAGCAGATAAGTCAAAAATCCGAATATCGAGCCCGGAAGATTTATCCACAAAACGGCTGAGTTTAGGTCAAGCACTTCGGAGTAATAGTATGTTTGAAAAACACTAGCAAGACCGCTGAGCGTTCCGATAACATTACCTGCAATTATAAGCATAAGCGGTTTGTTGCGGAACATTACTTTGAAGCCCTCAATTATTGAAGGCTCTTTTATTGTCTGAACAACTCTTTCCTTAGTTTTCAGACCTGCAAGAGAAAACAACCCCGTGCCTATTGTTCCTGCAATTAAAGCAAGAATAAGGAAATCCTGAGAAAGAGAAATTCCCCATACACCCTGATTTGTAAAATCCATCATTATTACAAGCAAGGTGGTTGAAAGGTTTCCGAGCACGCTTGAAATTAATCGTGCGGTGGAAATTGCTCTCGTTCTGTCTAACGGCGAGGGAGAAATAGCCGTACTCATACCCCAGAAAGGAATATCACCGAGCGTATAGAAGAACTCCCACATAAAATAGGATATGTACATATATACTATTTTGATTGTTGTGCTTTTTACATCTGAAAGAATTTCAGGTCCAGCAAAAACCAAAATAGTTGTTATAGACAGCGGTATAGGAACAATTAAAAGATATGGTCTGAGTTTTCCGAAACGGCTTCTTGTTTTATCAACAATAGCGCCCATAAGCGGGTCATTGATAGTATCCCATATTCCGAGAATTAAAATCATTGTTGCCACGGCTTGTTCGGGAATTCCGAAAACCTTAACAAAGAAAAGCGAAAGATAACCGCCTGCAAAAAGGTTGTATCCGAAACATTGCCCTGCGTTTGCAAAGCCGTAGGCAAGATTTTCACGCACGCCTACATAGCGTTTTTCATTAATTGTCTTTTCTGCCATATTTTACCCCTAAAAATATTAATACAAGTTATTTTAGCACATCGTCTTGTAAAAGTCCATAAAGTTTATTGAATAATAAGCCGTCTTTTGGTGGTTTTGACCATTATTCATTAAATATACCGATTGCAAAATATATACTAATATGATAATATTATCTCGGTGATGAAATATGAAAATAATTTTTTGCAGGCACGCTGAACCTGACTATGTTCACGATTCTCTTACCGAAAAAGGAAGAGTAGAAGCTGAACTTCTTGCAAGGCGTATGAGCAAAATTCAAATGGACGAAATATATGTTTCCCCTCTCGGCAGGGCAAAGCTGACAGCAAAATACACGCTTGACAAAACAGGTATAGAAGCGGAAGTATTGCCGTGGCTTACAGAATTTCGAGGAAAGATTATAACAAAAAAAGGCATATCCTCCTGCTGGGACAGACTGCCTTCTTACTGGACGGAAATTGACGACTATTATTCCGCTGAAAATTGGTTAAAAACAAAGACTATGTCAACGCTCAATGTAAAAAAGGAATACAAAGTTGTTTGCAAAGGCATTGATGATTTTTTAGCCGAGCACGGTTATGTGCGTGAGGGCAGACATTACAAGGTTACTGACTCAAATCATAAAACAATAGTATTTTTCTGCCACTTTGCAGTTGAATGTGCAATACTCAGCAGAATATTCGGTATATCCCCCATGCCGCTTTGGCATAATTTTGTAGCTTTACCCTCCTCCGTTACAACAATAGTTACAGAGGAGAGAGAAAAAGGCATTGCACAGTTTCGTTGTCTCGGATTCGGCGATGTTTCACATCTTTACGCCGCAGACGAAGAGCCGTCTTTTGCCGCAAGATTCTGCGAATGCTTTGAGGACGACACTAGGCACGACTGAAAAATCATTACAGTTTTATATGTTAAACCTGTTTTTTGCGGGAATTAATAATTTTTACAATAATTGATATTACTACTGCGCCGAGGGCTATTCCAAGACCCGTAAGCGCAGTTTCTTTTGCGTAAAAAACGAAATTTTCTCTGTCAAAATGAACGAGAAAACTCATCATATAATAAAGGCTTCCCCCCGGCAGAAGAGGAATTGACGCAGGAAGCAATATAATATTTGCAGGAGTTTTAGTAATTCTCGACAGTGCCTCGCTGTAAACGCTTATTACAAGCATTGAGATAAAAACAGCCTCAAATGTGCCTGCGCCGAGATTAGTGAGAAGCACAAGCAGTACAGACGAAATAAGACCGCCGAATACAGAATAAAACAGCTTTCTTTTAGATACATTTAATATTACGCAAAATCCTAATGTGCCCAAAACGCAAGTTATAACTTCAAGCATGATAACCACTCTTAAATATCAGCATTGCTCCTGCATAAGCTATTACTATTGCAAATGCTACAATTAGCGCTTCGATAAGCTGGAGTATTCCTGCTATAAGATTTCCGCTCATCATATCACGCATTGAAAGTCCTATGCTCATACCTGGAATTAAAAGCATAATTGTACCCGTCATTATTTTATCGGGATGGCAGTTTACACCCACAAGATAAAAAAGAAAAGCGAGCGCAGCGCCTATCCCTGCTTCAATAAGCGTTTTTGAAAAAATATTGAACTGAGTTTTTTTATAAGATATAGAGCCTACAATTATTCCTATGAAGCCTGACAGCAGTGCGTCTGTAATGCTCCCGCCGAAATAAATACAAAACGAAGCTGTTGCAAGCACCGTGCAGAATAATCTGAGCCATTTCGGATAATTATAATCAATGGCGCCCGTTTGAGTTTTCTCTCCGCAGATTTTGCGTGATAAGTTATTTGTATCTTCAAGTTTTCCTAGATTGAGTTCTGATTTATAAATGCGCCTTATGGCATGAACTCGTTCTCCGTCAAACTCGGCTGAAGCGGTTATAAGAGACGGTATAATAAATACATTTATATTTCTTCCTCCCGCCTTTTTGCATATTCTTTCCACGGTTTCCTCAGCCCTTGAAATCTCGCCGCCGTTTTCAACTATTTCCGCTGCAAGCGCTATAGAATAATCAAATAATTTTTTCATAAAATCACCGCCACAAATATTGTTTGAAAAAAATACAAAAAAACTCTTGCATTTTTCAGCGAAATGGTTTATTATATTTGTACCGCAAGGGCAGAATGATAACAGCCCTCAAAAATTTAACATCGCGGGGTAGAGCAGTTGGAAGCTCGTCGGGCTCATAACCCGGAGGTCGCAGGTTCGAGTCCTGTCCCCGCAACCACCAAGCAGGTCATAAGACCTGCTTTTTCTTTTGTTCAAAGCAGTAATATCATTAGTATTTAAG
>UQFL01000093.1 GCA_900540305.1 uncultured Oscillospiraceae bacterium
CTAAATTATTGTTTATCGAATTATTCAGTTCAATTTTATCATCAATAGATCTCAACACACTTACTACTTTCTTTTGCATTTTAATATCATAGCAAGGAACTTCATATTTCATAATAGAGGTTTTGTCACCTCGTGGCATTTTTGTCCCTTTTGAAGTAGCCATTGCATAGTTAAAAAAAGCATCATCAGCAAGTACATAATACAGAAAATCATTGTCCGTATTTTCTTTTGCAGTAAAAACTAAAACATCGTTAGAACAACCACCATCAAATTTAGCTTGCCATATTTTCTTGAAGTAAGGTCTAATGTTAGAAACAAGTACATCTCCCTCTAAATAATTCTGCGTTTGTGCGATTGATGGTAAAGATGTTGCTGTGGTAACTCCGCCTTTATTATTAAGCATATTTTCGGTTGATATATATGTTTGAGTATTCAAAAAACTAACATCAATTTTTCC
Organism: uncultured Oscillospiraceae bacterium; assembly: GCA_900540305.1. Taxonomy (GTDB): domain Bacteria; phylum Bacillota; class Clostridia; order Oscillospirales; family Acutalibacteraceae; genus Eubacterium_R. Next base: position 458 of record UQFL01000093.1, read on the forward strand.
TTTTCGATAAATACAAATATCTGATAACTCACACTTCATACCCGATTGCCCCCAGTTTTTTGCGGATTTCATTTTCTAAATCATGGGACTTTGTGAACATATCTGAAAGCTCAGAGGTAAGGCGTTTCATTTTCTCCTCAAATGGTTCTCCGTCGTCTTCCTGTTCTTCAATGCCCACATATCTGCCAGGAGTAAGAATATAATCCTGTTTCTTGATTTCCTGCAAATCAGCAACGGCGCAGAAACCTTTGACTTCTTCGAGTGTACCGTTTTGAAAAGACTCGAAAGTATCAGCCAGCTTTTTGATATCTTCGTCAGTAAAATCTCTGTGTTTTCGGTCAACCATATATCCAATTTTGCGAGCATCGATAAATAAGGTTTTTCCTTTTTGCTTTTTGTTCTTCGAAATAAACCAAAGAGTAACCGGAATTGTTACGCTATAAAACAGCTGAGTAGGCATAGCGACAATACCTTCAACAAGGTCAGCTTCAATAATATTCTTTCTGATTTCACCTTCGCCACTTGTTTGAGATGAGAGTGCTCCATTAGCAAGGACAAGTCCAATCTTACCATTTGGCGCAAGGTGATGTATCATGTGTTGAATCCACGCATAGTTAGCATTGCCAGCAGGCGGCACTCCGTACTTCCAACGAACATCGTCTTTAAGTTTATCTTGACCCCAATTTGAAAGGTTAAAAGGTGGATTAGCCATTATAAAATCGGCTTTTAGTGTTTTATGCAAATCATTAAAAAATGTATCTGCGTGATATGGGCCAAAATCTGCATCAATACCTCGAATTGCCATATTCATTTTTGCCATTTTCCAGGTATCGGCGTTAGACTCCTGACCATACACAGCTATTTCTCCTCGAGTACCACTATGTGCTTCAATAAATTTTGCACTCTGTACAAACATGCCACCTGAACCACAGCAAGGGTCATAAACTCGGCAATTTTTAAATGGTTTAAGAATTGAAACAATTGTTTTAACTATACTTGAAGGAGTATAAAATTCTCCGCCTTTTACTCCTTCATAAGCAGCAAATTGAGCGATACAATATTCATATGTTCTTCCCAGCAAATCTTTGCTTTCATCTGTTTCTGCCATATCCATGTTTGTAAAAAGATCAACTACATCACCAAGCACGCGCTTATCCAAATCAGGACTGGCATAATTTTTAGGTAACACATTTTTTAGAGAATTGTTTTCTTTTTCAATAGATCTCATTGCGTCATCAATAACTGTTCCTATTTCAGGTGTATGTGCAGCAGACGCAACTCTATCCCAACGAGCCTCTTCAGGAACATAAAAAATATTATTTTCCGCATACGCATCTCTATCATTCTCAAAGCCGTCACCTTCTGTGACAAGTTCATCGTAGCGTTTCATAAACGCACTAGAAACATATCGTAAAAAAATAAGACCTACAATTACTTTTCTGTATTCAGCTGCCGGAATATGTCCCCAAAGAACACAAGCAGCATCCCATATTTGTTTTTCAAAACCTATGTTTGCACTATTTTTTTGTGTCATACCTATACTCCCGAATAATCAACATATATAAAAATATAATATCATATTTATTGTTTAAAAACAATATAATCTATGTTTTTCGACCTACAGTTCAATTTTTTGTACACTTCAAACTCAACTTACTCTGGACTTTTTTATAAAACTATGGTATTCATTTGTACTGCAAAGGAGTTGATTATTTATGCCAATACTTGAGGAGTTATGGTATGGAAATATAAATCCGAGTGAAGATAAGGAAATATCTGATGGAGAAAAGAAATTAGTTGAACTCATGGCAAGGCATCAGGAGTATCTAATATCAAAACTCAAAGATAAAGAACTTGATACATATCAAAAATATATTGAATGCTGTAATGAATACACTTCTCTGGTTGAATGTCAGGCTTTTGAAATCGGGTTTAAACTTGCAATAAGAGTACTTACTGAACAATAAATTATCAAAGGCTTCACTATTATTAAGTGAAGCCTTTTAAACTAAATGCTTGATTCAGTTATTTCCTTTTGCAATTTCTCGCCTTCGTATTCTCCTGCTTTATATTTCTGTACTAACGGCTCAAATTTGTCTACCCAATCGTAATATTCTTTCAGGTAACTATGCTGACTTAGTCTGCAACGAGAATAATAAGTTTGAAGTCTATGCTTTGTTGAATAATACAATTTTAATATCGGGTCACCGTCAATAGAGTCCCTGAATGCACTCCTTGCTCCAAGAACCTTACAAGACTTTCCGTTTAGAGTTATCCTATCGCAGTATAGGGTAACTTTCTTTGTTTTAGGAACAAAATATTTATCACAATATTTGCATTGAGCAATCATAGGATTTGAGTTTATATATGCTTGAAGTACTGCAAAATAATAATCTTCGATAGAATTAATCAAAAAAATATTTTTATAATTACTGTTACTATAACAGCTCTTTATTTGGACATTGAATTCTATGTTGCCTTTATACATAGGAACTTTCTTTCTGTCTTCATTGACAAGTTCATCATAACAAAGGTCTGTAATAACAGAGTTTATATACTGCTGCATGTAAACTGCTGTTTCAAGCTGATACCATATCTCCTGCATTGCATCTTTATTGACTGTATGATACACCTCTTCAAACTGCTGAACATGAAGATAAATAATTGCAGAAACAGGCTTTGAGTATTTTTCAATTTCTTTAACTACCTTTTTAGCTTTCACAAAAAATTGACGATAAGCTAAATTATCGTTATTCTCTATCGCCTTTATATAGAAATTTGAAAGCTGACTCCAGGAGCCGCTCATAAAAGAAAAGTTATATTCAAGCAGTAGCATAATTTCATCGTAAATATTATTAGAATAGCTACACTTATGAAGTCCGTCTTTATCTTCAACAAAATACTCAAGATTTAATTTATTATCGTCTGAAATAGTTAGTTTAGAAGGCTCCATTAAATCAGGTAACAACATATTTTCCACTACTCTCTTCCCTCCTTGTGATAATCAATCTTTTTGAATTTTCCCAAGATTGATTTGTCACACAGCAATATTGAGATACATATATTCCGCCTGTTACAATAATATCACAGAGGGATAAATTTGTTAATAGCAGGTATCATTTTATCCAATAAATTTTTTAGGAAAGGAGGCACGCAATGCAGATTAAGAATAATGTTTACGCAAACAGTTTCTTTTTGCCTAATGATATTTTTGATTATCATTTAAGCCATAGAAATTTTAAGGTATACAGTTACCTTCGTAAATGCAGTGACAAACATCATCAATGCTGGCCGTCAAGAAAAGACATAGCGAAAAAGTGCGGCATTAAATCAACTACTACTGTTGATACTGCATTAAAAGAATTAATTGAAGACGGCTTGATAATTAAGACTGCAAGATATTCTGCTGACGGAATTACTCGTGAAAGTAACATATATACACTGATTAATATTTGAGCCACCCCTGTTGGTTATATTGGTCAGTAACAACTAAAAAGCCCTTCTGACGAGAAAAGAAAAAGAACACGAAAGTAATCAAGGCAAAATTAAAACGCCTTGTGTGGCGTTTGTGGAGGTGAGAAAGAACATATGGAAGCAATAACTGAAAGTAATTTATATGTAGTTGTTTCAGTGTTAAACACTCTCCTTTAGGAGAGTCCAAGCATAGCGCATTGGGCGCATCTTTTCGGCTCCTTTGCTGAAAAGCGGTTGCCTAAAGGCAAAACGAATTTTGAAAGGATTGATTGAGATTAAAGATAAAGAAACAAAATCCGAACGCATTAATCTGCACTTGACTCCGACTGCTAAGAGTATCATTGCTGATAAAGCATCAGCATTAGGTATGAATATGACTGCGTACATAACCGCCTGTGCTATCGTAAATGATGTATATGTCATCGGTGATAAGGAAATATTCAACGAACTTGTTTATCAAGTAAAGAAGATAGGTAGTAATATAAATCAGCTTCGTATGCTGTCTCAGTTAGGAAGAATTGAGTGTGTTAACCTGCAAGAATGTACTGATGAGTTTGATAATATCCGCAAAGTTCTCAACACAATCATACGAAAGGCAAACAAATGGCAACGATAAATTTCTTAAAACGAAAAGATAGTAAGAACACAGGCGCTCTCGGAAGTGTGATTGCTTACTGTACTAAACGATACAAAACTGAGATTGAAGATACTAATGTTAGATTAATATCAGGAGTAAACTGTATTGCTCAAAGAACATTCAAAGATTTTATGGATACCAAAAAGCAATTCAACAAGACAAATGGTGTTCAATTCTACTATGCTATACAGTCATTTGAAGAAGAAACTAACATAGAACCTATGCTTGCTCATCAGATTGCAATGGAATGGGTTGAGAAATGTTATCCCGGTT
>UQFL01000094.1 GCA_900540305.1 uncultured Oscillospiraceae bacterium
ACACTTATGCGATCGTCGGCAGCGTCAGATGTGTATAAGAGACAGGAAAATTATAGAATACAAGGAAGTAATATGTGCAAAATATTACAGAGATAATTACATCAAGGGAGATATGATTTTATGAAAGCAACAGGAATTGTCAGACGAATTGACGACCTTGGCAGAATAGTTATTCCGAAAGAAATCAGGCGTTCGTTCAGAATAAGAGAGGGAGATCCGCTTGAAATTTTTACAGACGCCGAAGGAGAAGTAATTTTCAAAAAATATTCACCGATAGGCGAACTCTCAAACTTTGCAAGCCAGTATGCAGAGGTGCTTCATAAAAGCTGCGGACTTCCCGTTGCTATTATGGACAATGACCATGTTATTGCGGCATCAGGAATCAGCAAGCGTGAAATTCTTGAAAGGCGCATAACTAAAAACCTTGAGGACCTTATGGAGAACAGAGCGGTTCACATTTCTTCAAACGCTGTGCCGCCCATGAACGCCATTGAGGGATATGACAGAAAAGCAAATGTTGTATACCCCATAATTTACGGCGGAGATGTGTCAGGCGCAGTAGCTTTGATGGATGACGAGGACCACCATAAGCCCACCGAAGCGGAAATAAAACTTGTTCAGGTTGCAGCCGCTTTTCTCGGAAAACAAATGGAATAACTAAGCTTAAAACAACACCCGAGCGCTCAAACCGCTCGGGTTGTTTTTTCGTCGTTTCCGACAAGCATTAACCTTATCCTTTGTTTATTGCGCCGAATTACTCAAAATCCATTGTGCACTTTGCACAATTTTCATCTGTGCTCTTTGGCTATTATATCCACATCATAGAACTTGCATAAAAAGCATTGATTTTTAAAAAAAACAGAATATAATGATAGCAAGTGAGGACGAAACAAGGCGGAGGCTTTAGATGAAACATTTCAAAAATGAGGCGTACGGCTACATAAAGGATATGTTCATCCAGCATAACATGGTTAAACGCACTGTGATTTCGATTATCAGCGTTTTACTCATGGGCTTCTCAATTGCAATGTTTTCGGTTTCCGGATTTGGAGTAGACCCTTACACTTCAATGAATAAAAATATATCCGAAACCTTGGGCGTATCATTCGGAACATATCAGTTAATAATCAATCTTGTTATTCTTGTTTTTGTTGTGATATTTGCTCATCGCGGTCTTGTTGGAGTCGGCACCGTATTCAATATGGTCTTGGTCGGCTACACCTGCGAGTTTTTTGAAAAGCTTCTCTCTCCCCTTGTGGACAGCCAGAGTATTGCAATCAGATTAGCATTACTTGCGGCAGGAGTGGTATTAACATGCTTTTCAAGCAGCCTTTTCTTTACCGCCAATGTGGGAGTCGGACCTTATGACACTCTGGGCTTCATAATCACCCAGGGAACAAAAATCCCCCATAAGTGGTCAAGAGTTATGACTGATGTTTCAGTTGTTTTAATCGGCTTAATTGCAAGCGGAGGACTGATGGCTGTCTTCAAGGGAAACTTTTCAGAAATTAAAAATATCGGAATAGGCACGGTTATTACGGCATTTTGTACGGGGCCGCTTGTTAATTTCTTTAACAAGCACGCTTCCTCAAAAATACTCAATGTCGACTACGAGAGTATGAGCAAAGATTTTGCCTTCTTTATGCTTAAAGGCGCAATGGTCAAGAACTCACTTAGACCTGTTACTGAAATTAATCAGGATAAGGTAAAATAACCGAAAACCATTCCGTTAATATACGAGCATTATATGCTCCAAATTGCCCCAAAGCAAGCAATTGCTTTACATAAATTTTTACCCCTTAAAAAGAAAAACGCTTCCGTTCGGAAGCGTTTTTCTTTTGTTTATAATCACATACCAAAAAACACCGCCCTATGGAATGGGGCGGTGTTTGTTTTTTTATAACATAGCTATGATGTCTGCCTTGTCTCTGTAACCGACAGCCATATTTGTAACTGCGCCGTTTTTAACAACCATAAGTGTGGGAATACTTGCAATATTGAAAGCGGAAGCAAGCGCAGTTTCCTCATCAACATTGATTTTGCCCACCTTGATTTTGCCGTCATATTCCTTTGCAATCTCCTCCACTATGGGGCCTACCATTCTGCACGGACCGCACCACGGTGCCCAGAAATCAAGCAAAACGGGAATATCGCTGTTTTTAACCTCTTTTTCAAAATTTCCTTTTGTAATTTTCAATTCAGCCATTGCTGTTTCCTCCTTTTAAATTCATTTATTTAGATTTGTAATAAAGCATACAGTGGCAAAAGCCCTCAAATTCAGGGTCCGCAATCTGGTCGCGGAATTCCTTGCACATACATTTATATTCCTCTGTGCGCTGAATACGGCACGGGCAATAGCCGCCTGTTCTTTTCAAGCCGTCTTGAACGGTTTTTACTACCTCTTTATCCGGATTAAGCGTTACTTTCTTCACCCGTATTACCTCCTGTTATCTGTGATATATATATTAGCAATTCATCGTTAGACATTGCGCCGATACGATAATTTGCTATTGAACCGTCTTTATCTATAAATACTGTCAGCGGAACTGAACTTACCTGATAGTTTACTGCCGCGCTGTAAGTTGTATCGTAATACACCGGGAAAGTGTATCCGTTATCTTCAACGAACTCAGTTACACTTTCTACAGTTTCCCTCTGTCCGTCCGTAAGATTAACCATTAAGAATTCTACTTCGTCGCCGTACTGTTTATAAGCTTCTTCAAAATATCCAAGCTCAGATTTACAGGGTCCGCACCATGTTGCCCAGAAATTAACAACCACGGGTTTACCCTTATAATCCGAAAGGCTAACCTCTTCAAGTTCACTGTTCAAAACTGTGAAATCGGGAGCGGTCTGTGTTTGCGCCTCAGTTGTGTCATCCTCAGCGCTTTGCTGAGCGGTGGTTGTTTCTTTTAAAAGCTCATCGGCTGAATAACGCTCCGTCAAATAATCATAGCTTACTTTTGCGAGTACGATTAATGCAACAAGCGCCACTGCCGCCAATATATATTTTGTGTAATTTTTCATAATAAAACCTCAGGAAAAGATTGAAAGCAAAGTATTCATAAGACCAAACATCATAAGAACGCCAACGATTATAAGGAATATTCCAGAAACAAGATTTACTACTTTGTAATGCTTCTTTATAAACGCAAACGCTGTGTTAAGCTTGTCGATAAGCACCGCAGAAATAAGGAACGGTACTCCGAGACCGAGCGAATAAACAAGCAAAAGCAAAGTGCCCTTTGCCGAATCACCGGAGCTTGACGCCATCATCAGCGCTGAGCCGAAAAACGCCCCTACACACGGTGTTAGGCTTACAGAATATATAACTCCGAAAATGAACGCCGAAAATGCGTTGTTTATCTGGCGAGCTTTTGTCATACCCTTGAAAAATTTGATTTTAATAACATCAAGATAGCTAAGACCCAAGATAATAACAATAATACCGCTTATTATATTTACAACTGTTTGATATTTCGTGAGCAGTGCGCCGAGTGTGCCTGCAAAAAGTCCTAGAAGCGTAAACACAACTGTAAAGCCAAGTACAAATGAAAACGCCCTTACCAAAACTTTGTGTTTTTTATCGGCATTGCCTGCAAAATATGAGATGTAAAGCGGCAGCATAGGAAGCATACACGGAGATATAAATGATATTATACCTTCAAGAAAAGTTATGAAATATTCCAAGCATAGTCCTCCTCTGTATCTTACAGGCTCATTATAATCTAAAATTTCCGTTGCAACAGTGACTCAGTCACATAAAATAAAATTTTTTATTTATTCAGCAAGCTCGTAAAGAGCGTTGATGTCAACAAGCGTAACAGAACCTCTTTTAATTTCCACAAGACCCTCAGTTACAAAACGCTTGAGCATTCTTGCAACCACTTCACGGGCGGAGTTTGTGTGCTGTGCAATTTCCTCATGCGTCATTGATATTGTTTTGCTTCCGCTTTTCTCGTATTCGGAAATAAGAAAAGACGCAAGCCGCCTGTCATACCCTTTGAATAAAATCATCTGCATAGTCCACATGACAGCTGAAAAACGCTGAGTAATCAATTCATACATATAACAGCGGGCATATATATTACTTTGCGTTACAGAAGCGAACGCCCCTGCAGTTATTATGAGCAGTTTCGTGTCCTGCTGTGCTATAACGAGCGTTTCAAATGTAATTTCATCAATCACACAGGAAGCGGACAAAACACAGCTGTCACCCTCATAAAGCCTGAAAAGCGTAACTTCTCTGCCCTCTTCGGAAATAATACAGGTGCGAGTTTCACCGCTGATAACAGTTATCATTCCGAGGCATTCACGCTCACCACCGTGAATAATCTGCCCTTTCTTATATTCACGCATTTTGCAGTTATTTCTGACGGTGTCCTTTTCCTTTTCGGATAGTTTTTCCCAAAAATCCAACTTTTCAAGATAAAATTCTTTCTCGTCCATAAATTTCTCCGCAAGTATTATATGTAATATTATATACATTAATATACCACAACCGAAGAAAACAAACAACTGCGTGAATGATTTTGACAGATTTTGATATTTGACAATACATTAACATATTATGAATATTTTTATATTATTTTAAAATTTATTTTGTTAATATC
>UQFL01000095.1 GCA_900540305.1 uncultured Oscillospiraceae bacterium
GTGTATAAGAGACAGTTGTTTTTATTGTAAATAAAACTATAAAGATAAAAAGCCTGCTCAGGCAAAATGTACCTGTGCAGGCTTTTACGGCGGCTGTCGATTATTCATCATAGTAATATTTATTTGATTCGTAAACGGCTGTTTCGTATGCTTCTGCGATGTCTTCGCCCTCGGCATCCAAAATGTATTCCCAATCAAATCCCGCAAATCTCACATCCTTCCATATTTTTATTTTCAACTGTTATATTGCGGCTTTCGGGAAGCTCACGGTATCTCGTATGCTCTGTAATGTCGTATTTTTCTACTATGCGAGGTTCACGCCCTCTTGTGAAAAGATACGCTTCGTCTAAAGGCATATTCAATATCGTAGTAATTGATTTATTGGCTTTAAAACTCATATAGTTTGCCGTGTCAATATCCTGACCGCCTAAATATAAGCAGTTGTCACAGTTGTTGATTATTGTTTTTGCGTTGCTTGCGCCGTAAAGTGCGTCAAGCTGGGTTATGCTTTGCAGAATTATGCTCACATAGATTTCTCTTGAGCGGATTACCGATATTATTTTGTCAAAATCGGGAATGTAAGCGTTAGTTGCAAAGTCATCAAGTATGAATCTTACGGGCACGGGTAGGCGGCAGTCTTCATAATCAAAATCAGCGCTGTTGCAAAGTGCCTGAAGTGCCTGCGTGTAAAACAGACTTATAATTCTGTCTTTAGACCTGTCCGTATCGCTTATTGAGAGAAACACAGCTGTTTTCTCTCTGCCGAGGGAGCTGAAATCTATTCTGTTTTCGCTTTTGTACATTTTGAGCAGTTCACTCAAAATAAGTCCGTTAAATTTCTCTCCCAAGATGGCGAGAATACTTGCTTCTGTTTTTTCGCTTTTGTAGGTGCTTTTAAACAGATTATAAGTTCTTGCGGCAAGGCTGTCGGGATTTACACATTCAAGCTCTTCAATAAGCTTTGCGTAATTACCGCTTCCCATTTGAAGCGACAAAGTTATAGCGCTGTCAAGATTGTGCTCGTCTTCGGGCAGACATTCCATCGTGTAAGCAACTGCACTTGTAAAGTACATTTTCGCCGCAAGCTCCCAAAACGGGTCGTTTTTGCTTGCAGGCTTTGGCACTATTGCAGAAGCAATCGTCAAAATGTCTTGCTCGTTATATCTCCCGCTCTCTTTGTCATAGCGGATATAATCAAACGGGTTGTAGCCGTAAGAATGAGCCAAATTTTTAAAGTTCATATCAATTACTCTGTATCCTGCTTTTTCAAGCGGCTTTTTCAGCTCTTTAATCAAATTTCCTTTTGTGTCTGCAATTATCATGCTTTCATTGCATTGCAGGATATTCGGCTTAACATAACCACGGGTTTTGCCCGAGCCGCTGGGGCCTATGATAATATCATTGTTGTTAAGCCCCGTTGCCCAGGTGTTGTTGCTTATGTAGCAGCCTTTTGCCAAAATTCTTCTGTTTGCGTTGTGATTTTTATTTGGTTTTGTTTTATTTGTTTTCATAAAATCATCCTTTCTGTTTAAATGTTGTGAATAATTCTGTCCGCAAGGCCGTATTCAATGGCTTCATCTGCGGAGAAATATGTGTCTTTTGCTGTTTTATCATATATTTCTTCAAGGCTTTTTCCCGTGTGCTGGGCAAGTATTTTGCAGGTGATTTCACGAATACGCATCATATCTTCGGCAACCGCCTTGACAGTCAAGGTGCTTCCGCCGTAGCCCTGCATTAACTGCGGGTCGTGAATCATAACTCTTCCGTGTTCAAGTATGTCACGGCTGTCGCCTGATGCAAACAGGATTGCCGCCATGCTTGCCGCCATTCCTGTGCAGACTGTTCTTATAGGGCATTTAACGCCCTTCATAACATCGTACAAGGCAAGTCCGCTTGTTATTTCGCCGCCAGGGCTGTTTATGAACATTGTGATTTCTTCGCCCTCGTTTATGCTTGCGAGGTATCTTATCTGACGGATAAGTGAATTAACTGTTTTTGAATTGATTTCTCCAACGCACTCGATTTCACGCTTTGTCAGCATATAATCTTGTATTGAGTAAAGGAGAGTTCCGTTGCAAGTTTCTTTAATTATGTTAGGCATTTATATCTGCCTCCTTTCAGATTTTTATTTTAGATTTTTAATTTTGATAATATCAACTGTTGGCAAGACAAGTAAATTGTAAAGGAATGATACATACTGGTCTGCTATAGCATTGTTGTCGTAATCTTCTCGGAAAATATCAATTCTTTCGTCTGAAACGGTGTAGGAAAGACTTTTCTTTAAAGCTTCTTTATTTTGATACTCAAAGCCTAATCGCTCGTCTCTCAGCAGTTTTTCTCTGCAAAGCCAGTTGGGATAATTGCTGTTCATATTAATCGAAGCGGCATAGTAATAGTAACCTAACGGCATTGAGAATATGAAGTCAATTAATGTTTTTTCACCGTTGAGCGAAGCCAACTTGTCTTTTAGGCTTATTTTGTTTATTTGACTGTTAACGGTTGAGTCACCGTTGTATTTTGAATCTTTGGGAATTGAGCAGTTGTAAATGAAGTTTCATAAATCCGTCAAAATATTTGAAAAGCATGTTTCAAGTTTTTCATATCTTGCGTTTTCAGGTGAAATCAGCTTTTTCATACGGTATAGGAAATTCATAAGGTCGCCGTAAGTTGTTATTCTGCCGCTTTTGCGGAAATTTTCGGCAGCCTTGTTTAAAACTTTTTCTGCTTCATGAATGTCGCTGTAAAGCTGATGGTATATTTTAAACTCGTTACACATCACCTCGCTCAGCGGTGTGTTCAGAAAAGCTTTCAGCTTGTGCGCTAAAAACTTTGCATACCTGTCTTCACTCGGAATTGTCAGATTTAAGCATTTAAGGCGGCTTTTTAAAGACTGTTGTTCGCTGTTGTCAGCCGCAGTCTCCAGCCCGAAATATTCTTTAATACTGAATAATTCAGAACTGTATTTTGATGCCTTAAACGATTGTTTCATTTTGTGCTGACCGCAGGAACGGAGTGAATAACTGCTCATTATTCCGCAGGCAATTCCGTAATTCGTAATATATAATTCTTCGTCAACGGCGTGCGCCGCCATAAGCGAATTGTTAATATTCTCTCTTCCTTTATCCGAAAGGTCGGTTTCTGTGAAGAGAGATTTTACGGAACAAACGGAAATAACATACTTTACAGATTTGTTTTCATTCGATGCCGCATATCTTTTTAATACATCTTTTGCGTATTCTGCAAAATCGTCAGTACGATAAGCGGCTGATGGCTCAACAATTGGTATTCCGCGCAGCGGCCCGTTGAAAATTCTCATAATTCTTGAGTTCGGTCTCAGCAAAACGCACATGGCAATTTCGTTTCCGACACACAAAACCATGTCTATTTTCAGTCGGCTTGGTTTGCCGTTAACTCTTTCAGTTACGGCAGGGGATTCAAGACCGTCTTTTATTATGTTGATACAGCTGACGGGAACCTGTGAGTAAACGGAATATTTTTCAGAATCAAAGTTTTCATCTGAAAAAATGTATTCTGAAACTATTTTTGCGAATTTTTGATTGTATATGTGATCGCTCAAATTTTTTCACCTCTTTCTGAATATTTGAAAATTTTATTTAACTTTATTTTTCTATAGGCTGTGCTTGAAGTTTAAAAATTTAAAGTGAAGAAAGGAGAAAATATTTAAGAAAGGAATCTACATTTTCACTTCAAGGCACAGCCTTATAAGCAACAGTTAAAGGATTAAACCCTTTAAAATGCTTCAAAAAAACACTCGGGGCTGCTTAACGCAGCCTCTTATTAAGAAAGGAGAAAACCATCATTGAAACACTACATTAAAAGTGTTAAAGGAAATCAGTAGTCACATTTTAATCACAACCTTTCAATTGTATTTTTGTTTTGAATTTCAATTCACTCCTTTTAAGTAGTAGATTTTTATTTTCATTCAAAATCACACCCGGCAGGCATTTATGCCTGCTTTTTCAAATTTTTGTTGTTTTACCTCCTTGAATCTGATTTATGTTGTTTTAAGTTCATGTTTTTTGTTATGTAATTTTTGCAGTATAAAGAAAGACAGAAATTCAATAAGAATTTTCATTTCTTTCTCAAATTAACTCCCGGGGCGTTTACGCCCATTTTTCAGCAAATCTTGATTTGCAAAATCTCCTTCGGATTAAGCAACCGCAATTTTTACATTTGTGTTGTATTTGTGTAGCCGAACATTTTTAATGTTCAAAAATACACCCGAAGAAGCTTTTAATAAATACTGAAAAACGCTGCGAATAATTTGTGTTGTGTCTGCAAAAAGCGTTCCTTTATAAAACAAAAAACTTTAGTTTTCTTTTGAACTATCGTAATAAGGAGTGTTTTCACGATAGTTTAAGTCCTTTTATTTGTTTTGATTGCATAATTAATTTTTTACATAAAAAATTATTATGCATAAAGGACATATAGTTTTATAAAACACCCTGAATTCGGCTTAACTACGCTAAAAATCAAGAATGATAAAATTCATTATTAACAAAACATAATTATAAAAATGAATT
>UQFL01000096.1 GCA_900540305.1 uncultured Oscillospiraceae bacterium
ATCAGCCTCGGTCTCGTGGGCTCGGAGATGTGTATAAGAGACAGTTGTAATATTATATAAGAATTTTATTCAAATTCAATTTCGGGAAGTTCGATAACATCGCTGTCAGTAGTGTCTTCTTTATTGCTGTTGGTAGTTGTTTCTGTTGTTTCGTTTTTGTCTGAATGCGCTTTTTTAGTTGTTGTTGTTGTTACGGTATTTGCGTTTTTCGTGGTTGAATTATTACTGTTTCCTTTGTTTGAGTTGCTGTTAGTACCGTTGTTTGAATTTGTTTGAGCAGTACTGTTATTCTCATTTGATGCGGAACTGTTTATATCAGTACTTCCCTCTGTGTTTGAAACAAGTTGGGAAGAATTTTCGCTGTTTTCCGCTGTGTTTTTTTGTTCGTTTGTACAGCCTGCAAAAATACACATTACAAGAATTACTGCTGCTGAACATATCAACAGAATTTTCTTTTCATATTAAACTCTCCTATATAAAAAGGGCATGCAAGGTTTTGCAAGCCCTTTTAGTAATTTAAAGATTAACCGAATTCGTGAGGTGGTAACTCTATGTAGCTGTCTGTGAGAACCTCTGTTGTTTCAAATTCTGAAATCTCAACTTTTGCTTTTTTATATTTTTCTTTCATAATTTAACACCTCCGTCAGCCAATATAGGCTTTCGCTTCTTTATTATAATCATACATTGAATTCATAAGATTTACTATACTTTTATTATAAGAATCCGGATTATCAAGAACATTTTTCATATAAGAAAATGCGCTGTATTCCAAGGTTGTTGTGTTTTCACCGTCTGAAACAGTAAATGTGTGCATTTTATCAAAGTTCTGCGGTGCAATATGCTTGAGATATACATAATAGTAATCTCCCGATTTTTCGGCTTTCATAACAGTACCGTCGCATTTGAATGTGTAATCGTTAACATCTGCGCCCTCGGGAAGCTGATATTTAACCTTTATTGTTACATCTGCGCCGAGCTGGAGAGTAGCGCTTTTAACAGAAACACCAGGAATATTACTGCTGATTTTATGTGTGAACTCTTCGCCGATAACTGCATTTTCTGTATAATCAGTAACATCTGTTACAAGGTTATCCGTATTCTCGCCTGTATAAAGCTGAGAGAATGCACCGTATGTGAGCATTGCGTCTACAAATGCTCTGCTTGCGTCTGCATCGCTTACCTCGCTTGCATACTGCTTTACAGAATATACAACGCTGTTGCCCTTTGAGCCGTCACTGTATACAACCTGAGCGGTTATCTCATCTGCCATTTGGTCAGGGCGGAGTCCAAGGCTGAATTTGTATTTATCCTCGCTCTTAACACCGCTTGAAAGTTTGATTTGCTTGTCTAATCCGTAGGGGGGAAGTAAAGTGAATATATGCTCCTGAATCTTTAAGCGCTTCATCGGAAAGGAGAACATAATAATTGATGATTACACCATCTGTAAGTGTGATAGAAGCACTCTTAAAGCCGTCTTTACCGTTTTCAAGGGCGTTGCAGTTCTTGCATATACCGCCTTTGGAATAATTATGCTCACCGTATTCAATAGCTTTTTCTTCGTTTGAGTAATAAGAAATAACTTTACCGGGGTTGCCTATACAGCCTTCGTAACGCTCATTTTTGTAAACTTTATCGCCGTTGATAACAGGGAGTTTATCCGTACCTATTTTCTGTCCCCAAACATTGCCGGCTGTTTCTGAATTATTTCCGTTTTCAAGAAGAAAAGCAACCTCACCGCTTTCAAACTGAGCGGATGTTTTGCTTGTTGCTGAAGTGTCAGCTTCTGTTGCAGAGCCATCAAGGTAATAAGAGTTTTCAATAGTAATGAAGTTAGCTCCCGCAATACCGCAAGCCTGTTCATTACCTGAAATCTTTCCTGTGTTATAGCAGTTTGAAATTGTTGAATCATTTGCGCCTGCAATTCCGCCAATATAGTAATCACCGGAAAATTATAGCAGTTAATAACATAACCGTAGTTGTCGCCTATAATACCGCCTGCTCTGCCTGAAGTAGCAGAAATTGTACCTGTGTTATAGGAGGCAGTCAACGGTCCTGCTCCGTATGCTACTATACCGCCTACGGTGTCTCCGCCGTATACATCGCCCTCGTTGTAACAGTTTTTAACATTACCGTAATAATTTGTTGCAATTAAACCGCCGACTGTGTTGCCTGCTGAAATAAAACTGTTTGTAATGCCGATGTTTTTAACTGCTCCATCAGTTCCTACACAGCCGAAAAGAGCCTGCTGATCGCTGTCTTAGTTAATGTAAAGTCCGCTTATCGTATAGCCGTTTCCGTCAAAAACATCTGTGTAATTAGTGCTATATGGGCTTCCGATAGGTGTCCATTGTACAAAGCTTTCAGGCACTGCACCGCCGTTGTAAGTTACGGTACCGTCTGCCGAACGGGCAAATTTATCCTGCTCAAAATTCTCATTTAAAACAATATCGTTCATCAGCTTAGCGGATAAATCACCTTCTCCAGAATTTACACGGTTACTAAATTCTATAAGTTCCTGTGCCGTTCTGATAAGATACGGGTCGGTGTCCGCTGCAAAGACCGTTGCGGGAATCATGGCAGATACCATTAAAACCGCCAGCACAACGCTCAGTGCCTTTTTAAACCCTACTTTTGTATTCATTTAACGAATACTTTCCATACTTATCTTTATAATATTATATCGGTATCTTCTTTCAATGTTTAAATTGTTAATAATTATTTATGTATATTACAAAAACAACTCTTTGTTATAATAATTTGATATTTAAAGAAAATATGTTAGCAAATTGCTTATGGTTTATAATATACTGTTAAGGATAATAACAGCTTGTCTGTGAGAACAAGGATAAAATAAAATGAATTTTAAAATGGTTCACGAAAATTATAATGTAAGCAATCTTGAAACTTCTCTTAAATTTTACGAGGAGGCTCTCGGACTTAAAGAGGTAAGAAGAAATGCTCAGGAAGATTTTATAATAGTGTATATTGCAAACGAACAGAGCGATTTTGAGCTTGAGCTCACTTGGCTTAAAGAGCATCCTAAAAAATATAATCTCGGCGAATGTGAATTCCACCTTGCGTTTAAAGTTGACGATTATGAAAGCGCTTATAAGAAGCACAGCGAAATGGGCTGCGTTTGTTTTGAGAATAAGGAAATGGGAATTTATTTCATTCAGGACCCTGACGGCTACTGGCTCGAAATTATCCCCGAAGATAAAGATTAATTATTTTCTTTTAGATATGTTATATAAATTTAAAATGCTTGTAAAATAAAAGCCATCCTCTTAAAAAGGATGACTTAATTTATATTTGAAAAAATATTTAATTTGATTAATATGTAATCTTTTTTATTATTTTGTTTTGCGATCTACTTAATAATAGTCCTAAAATCAAGGTAATCAATGTAGTTAAAATAAAAAGTAATGTTTCCGGGATGCTTTTATTAAATAAGCTCAAAAATATCTTTTGTAAAACTATAATAAATAGTGGATGAGAATAATAAGTGAAATTTGCTATAACCTTAAATCTTTTAGAAAGGTTTTCAAATTTGTTGAGTGGATTTTTTATAAGCAAAAGCATTGTTAAAATTAGCAAAGAATAGAGTGCAAATGTTTGAACAATATTATTTTCAATATTAAGTATACAAACAAAGTATATTTCCACTAACCAAACAGCTATAGCAGCTATTGAGAAGAAGATAAGTTTTTTATTACTGTATTTGTTCAATATTTTATCTTTGATTCTATAAGTTATATATCCACTAATAAAAAAGGGAAATCCCATAAAAAATATTCGTCTGATTGTATCGAAATACGATGACTGATATAGAGCCCCCAAAATTGGTATTCGTGTTCCCAACTCGTAATAGGAACAGCCTATACAACCTACAATATATAAAACTATGCTTATTGGTATTAGGATTTTGCTTAGTTTTAATTTGAATGCTATAGTTGTCAATGAAACCGAAATTATTAAGGCTGGAAAGAACCAAAAATGGTAGTAACTTCCATAAACTGTAAAACTTAACACACAATTGACAATAAATCCCAAAGGATTAGAATATCCCCACTCTAAAAAATCTATGAAAAAGTATACGAAACTCCAAATTAAATATGTTGAAATCAATCGTTTTAAATAAGGGAAGAATGGTTTTCCTGTTTCAAGTTTCTGAATATAAAAATATCCTGCTACACAAAAGAAAAAGGGAACACCTATCCTTGTTAATACTTGTGTACAAATAAAACCTAAGTTTTGATTTATATCACTAAACGGATGAGTATGTATTGCAATAACCATTATCGCACAAATATAACGATAGATATCAATTGAGCAATTTCGACATTTTGATATATTGTTATTCATTAATACTCCTTTTAATTGACTTTATATATCTGTACAAGTATTATAGTGGGTGTTGCTAATATTGTCAAATGATTTTAAATTTATAAATAGTCTATATCCTGTCTCTTATACACATCTCCGAGCCCACGAGACCGAGGCTGATCT
>UQFL01000097.1 GCA_900540305.1 uncultured Oscillospiraceae bacterium
ATAAGAGACAGTATTATATCTTTGCAAAGGAAAATTGAAGCAACGGCGGAAATGTATTCCGTAATCCAAAAAGCGTGCCACACACCGTTAGAGCCTATTGCTCTGCTCAGAAGAAATGCAATCGGGAGAATGGCAACCGTGTATCTCAAAAGCGAAATTACAAGCGACTGAAAGCCTTTGCCGAGGGCTTCAAGCGCACCCGACGCGGTTACACTTATAGAACTTATTATAAAACCGATGCAGATTATTCTCAGCGCATGGGCGCCGATATTTATTGTTTGCTCGTTTTCGGTAAAAAGACCGATAAGCTGAGACGGAATTACAGCACACAGCACCGTTCCCACTGCCATTACTGCCACAATAAGAATAAGGCTGAACTTGAAAATATCACGCACTCTCTTATGCTCACCTGCGCCGTAATTGTAGCCCATTATGGGGCGCATACCCTGAACGATTCCGTTTGCGGTGAGATAAAGGAATGTCTGAAGTTTGTAATACGCACCGAGAACAAGTACGCAGGACTGTGAAAAAGCCGCAAGAATCGAGTTTAAAACAGAAATCATAAGCGACGGAAGAGCAAGGCTGAGCGCCGCAGGGATTCCTATTGAATATGTTTTTTTGCAAAGCTCTGAGCAGCCCTTTAAATCTTTAAAATTAATTCGCACGCCCATACCTTTAGTAAAGTAAACGATAAGATAAATCACAAGCGACGCTGTCTGTCCTATTCCCGTTGCAAGTGCCGCACCTCTTATACCCATTTTCGGGAAACCTGCAAGTCCGAAAATCATAATGGGGTCAAGAATTATATTGATAACGCATCCTGCAAGCAGGCTTATCATTGAAACAGTCATTCTACCCGTTGCCTGAAAAATCTTTTCAAAACTCATTGCCGCAGAAAACGGAATACTAAAGAGAAAAACAACTTTTGCATAATTTATACCGTAGTCAAGCACGGCGGCGCTGTCTGTGAAAAAACGCAGAAACGCAGGCACGCCTGCCAATAAAACTACGGTCAACACTGCGCCGTGAACAAGGTTTAAAATAAAGCCCGATGTTGTTGCTTTGTCCGCAAGGTCTTTGTTTCCTGCCCCGAGATGAAATGATATTACTGCATTTAAACCGATTGCAAAACCAATTGTTACGGCATTTACAAGGTTTTGAACGGGGAACACAAGCGAGAGCGCCGTCATTGCGTCCTCGCTTATTTTTGCCACGAAATAGCTGTCTATAATATTGTAAAGAGAGTTGATAAGCATTGAAAGTGTCATAGGAAGCGCCATTTTTATTACGAGCGGCGCAACCTTTTGTGTTTTCATATAGCTTTGGCTCATTTTATCACCCATATTATATAATGTTTTATATAAAAAAACGCCACACGGTCACAATGTGACTGTGTGGCGAAAAGTAGGCATTGCCCAGAAAAATCCACTCCGCATAAGCGGTTTTGGAAACGGTAAAACCGTATATTAATTTAAGCAGTGTGATTTAAAATCAGTCTCTGCGTGGACGGCGGTGACCGTCTCTTCTCGGCTTTCTCGGGGCTTCGTCAATATCGTTTTCGGGAGTAAGTCCGTCAAGCTCGATAAGTGCGTCTCTTCTTGAAAGGTTGATTCTGCCCTGGTCGTCAATCTCAATGCATTTAACGATTACTGTATCGCCGAGATTTACAACATCTTCAACCTTGTCAACACGCTTAACATCAAGGCGGGAAATATGAACAAGTCCCTCTTTTCCGGGAGCGATTTCAACGAATGCGCCGAAGTTCATAATTCTTGTAACAACGCCGTTGTAGAATGCGCCAACCTCGGGGTCTGAAGCGATGAGTTTAACAACATCTCTTGCGCTGTTGCACTTGTCAATGTCTATGCCGCTGATATAAACTCTGCCGTCTTCTTCAATGTTAACCTTAACATCAAAGTCATTCTGAATTTCCTGAATAACCTTGCCGCCCTTGCCGATAACATCACCGATTTTATCGGGGTCGATTGCAAGTGTAACCATCTTGGGAGCGTACTTTGAAAGCTCTTTGCGTGGCTCGCTGATAACAGGAAGCATAATCTCGTCAAGGATGTAGTTTCTTGCTTTGTTTGTCTTAGCAAAAGCCTCTTTGATGATTTCGGGAGTAAGACCGTGAACTTTGAGGTCCATCTGAATTGCTGTGATACCTTTCTTAGTACCTGCAACTTTAAAGTCCATATCTCCGTAGAAATCTTCAAGTCCCTGAATATCAATCATTGTCATAAAGTCGCCGTAAACGCCTTCGTCACCTGTGATAAGTCCGCAGCTGATACCTGCAACGGGAGCTTTAATCGGAACGCCTGCAGCCATAAGTGAAAGAGTTGAGCCGCAGATAGAGCCCTGTGATGTTGAGCCGTTTGATGAAAGAACTTCTGATACTACACGGATGCAGTAGGGGAATTCGTCAACGCTCGGAAGAACGGGAACAAGCGCCTTTTCAGCAAGTGCGCCGTGGCCGATTTCTCTTCTGCCGGGGCCTCTTGAGGGCTTTGTTTCACCAACGCTGTATGACGGGAAGTTGTAGTGGTGGATATATCTCTTTTCTTTCTGCTCGTCAAGTCCGTCAAGCTGCTGGCAGTCGCTCATAGGTCCGAGTGTGGTGATTGAAAGTACCTGTGTCTGACCTCTTGTGAAAAGACCTGAGCCGTGAACTCTTGAAAGAAGGTCTACTTCTGCATTAAGAGGACGAATCTCGTCTATTGAACGGCCGTCAACTCTCTTGTGCTCGTCCTTGAGCCAAGCACGAACAACATGCTTCTGAACAAGATACATAATCTCGTCAATTTTTTCTTCACAGCCTTCAAACTTCTCGTCAAACTTCTCGTGAACTGCTGCGTAAATCGGGAGAAGAGCCTCGTCACGAACAAGCTTGTCGTCAGTATCAAGAGCCTTCTTAACATCTTCGATGCAGAATTCTTCGATTTCAGCAAGAATTTCGGGGTCGGGATCAGATGATTCGTAAGCAAACTTCGGCTTGCCGATTTCGTCAACAATGCCCTGAATGAACTTAACCATCTTTTTGTTTTCTTCGTGGCCTGCCATGATGCAGTCAAACATAAGGTCGTCGGGGATTTCGTTACCGCCTGCCTCAATCATAGCAACAAGGTCTGCTGTTGAAGCAACTGTAAGAGTAAGGTCTGTTTTCTCTCTCTGCTCAAGAGTGGGGTTGAGAACGATTTCGCCGTCAACAAGGCCAACATTTACTGAAGAAATCGGGCCGTCCCACGGAATATCTGAAACTGCGATAGCGGCAGAAACACCGATAGCAGCTGTAACTTCGGGTGAGCAGTCGGGGTCAACAGACATAACTGTTGCAACAACTGAGCAGTCGTTTCTTAAATCTTTGGGGAAAAGAGGACGGATAGGTCTGTCTATGCAGCGGCTTGTAAGGATAGCCTTTTCGCTTGCTCTGCCCTCTCTGCGGAGAAATGCGCCGGGGATTCTGCCAACGGCATACATTTTCTCTTCATAGTCAACTGAAAGGGGGAAGAAATCAACGCCTTCTCTCGGCTTTGCGGAAGCAGTTACTGTACAAAGAACTTCTGTTTCGCCGTAGCGAGCAAGGAAAGCTGCGTTTGCAAGTCCTGCCATTTTTCCTGTTTCAAGTGAGAATTTGCGTCCTGCAAATTCGGTTTCCCAAACTTTGAAATTTTTGAAAAACATAATTTTACCTCTCTAAAAATTTTATTTCCAAAGGAGGCACAATAGTAATAAATTCAGCGCGCGCAGATTTTCGTGCGTTCAATTTACTACTATTAAAAGACCTCCTTATGGTTCCTTTTTTCGGCTTTTAAAGATAAAAGGCAGACGGCAGTGAAATGCCGTCTGCTGAAAAATTATCTGTCAAGAGTATCACGGATGCCGAGCTTTGCAACAAGCGCACGGTATCTTGCGATGTCTTTCTTGTAGAGATAGGAAAGAAGGTTTCTTCTGTGACCTACCATCTTAAGAAGACCGCGGCGTGAGTGATTGTCTTTCTTATGAACCTTAAGATGCTCTGTGAGCTCGTTGATTCTTGTTGTAAGAACAGCAATCTGTACCTCGGGAGAACCTGTGTCACCCTCGTGAGTAGCATACTCTTTCATGATAGCCTGCTTTTCTGCCTGTGTCATTTAATTTCACCTCTTCAATATTATTAGCCGATATGCGAAAAACACAGAAGTGGGAAGGTGAACATCGCCAGCGGCGCTTACACCCAAATCCGAGTAAATCGTATTCAGCGAATGAATTATAGCATACAAAAACAAAATTGTAAAGTATATTTTTAT
>UQFL01000098.1 GCA_900540305.1 uncultured Oscillospiraceae bacterium
TCGTCGGCAGCGTCAGATGTGTATAAGAGACAGTTACTAAATAGCATAAATAAAAAATGACTATCCGTAAGATAGTCATTTTTTTGTTGATTGAATATATTTTTATTTATAAAGCGGACCGTAATTTTTGCAAGCGTTAAAATCAGCAGCTTGTAAATCATCTGTTCCGAAAGCAGCCCAGCTGTGAGGACGGAAAATTCTTTCTTCCTCAACATTGTGCATGTTAACAGGAATACGAAGCATAGATGCAAGAGTGATAAGTTCTGCGCCGATATGTCCGTAAACTGTTACGCCGTGATTTGCCCCCCAGTTTGCCATTACGCTGTAAACATCTTTAAACGCGCCTTTTCCTGTGAGTTTTGGAGCAAACCATGTTGTAGGCCAAGTTCTGTCTGTTCTGACATCAATAATGTTGTGAATTTCGTCAGGAAGGTTAACTGTGTATCCCTCTGCAAGCTGTAAAACAGGTCCTATGCCGTCAACTATATTTATACGGAGCATTGTAACAGGCATTTCTGCTCTGCATCTAAAGTGGCTTGAAAATCCGCCGCCGCGGAAATATTCGTAGTTTGCTCTGCACCAGTCTGTCGCATTAAGGCAAGCTTTAATATCCTTGTCTGTCATTTTCCAATAAGGTTTCATACAGTTAGTGCCGTTGTCGTCAATGCTTGCACCACTTCCGTCAAGTGCTGTTGCTCCTGAATTAATAAGGTGAATAAATCCGTTTTCAGCAACGCCCTCAGGCTTCTTGCCTGTAACTCTTTCACAAGCCTCAGGGCTCCAGTATGTTCTTACATCGTGGAAACAGGGTGCAGTGTTTGACACGAGGTTGCCGAGTATCATTGCAACACCGTTTAATGTATCATTTTCAGTAGCGAATGGGGTGGGGGCTTTAGGTCCGTTCCAGTCAAATGTACTTGCCATGATTGCTTCTGTAAAGTCAGCATTCGGTAACCAGTCTGTCCACTGACGCTGACCCTGAAAACCGCCTGCAATGGCATTTTTGCCGAGCGCCTCTTCGTGCCAGCCCATTTCATCAAGCTTCTTGTTACCGTAAAGAATATCTCTTACGATAAGTGTCATTTTAACAATGAATTCCCAGTCTTTATCAGCAGGAACAACCTTTGATTTTGTTATTATCTCAGGTAAGTTTTTGCCAGCATTACAGTCAAAGCCCTCTTTGCAGTTTTCTTTAACCCATTTGAACGCCTTGTCATATTCGTCTTTATCATAGATTTCAAGAGTAATTCTTCTGATGATTTCAGTCATATCAACCCATTCCGGGCGAATTCCGAGATATTTCTGAAACATATTAGCGTCGCAGTAACTTCCGGCAATACCCATTGCCACTCCGCCGAGATTAACATAAGCCTTGTTTTTCATCCAGCCAACAGCAACGGCGCATCTTGCAAAGCGAAGAATTTTCTCTTTGACATCTTCGGGCACAGAGGTATCGTCCATATCCTGAACATCGTGACCGTAAATCGAAAAAGCAGGTAAGCCTTTCTGAGCGTGAGCCGCCATTACAGCCGCAAGATAAACTGCGCCAGGTCTTTCAGTTCCGTTAAACCCCCAAACAGCCTTAATTGTTTTAGGGTCCATATCAAAAGTTTCAGAGCCATAGCACCAGCAAGGTGTAACGGTAAGTGTAGCCACTACATTTTCTTTTGAAAATTGCTCCTGACACTTTCCTGCTTCTGCGCCTCCGCCGATTGTGGTTTCGCTGATAACGCACTGAACAGGCGTTGAGTCGGGATAGCAGAGAGTTGATTCAATTAACTCTTTTGCGCTGAGCGCCATTCCCATAGTTTGATTTTCAAGGCTTTCTCTGACTCCGCCCCATCTTCCGTCAATAACTGGTCTAATACCTATTTTCGGATAATTCATAATAAATTCCCCCTTAAAATTTATCCACAATATTTAAAAATCTGTCGTATGCCATATTCCAGACCTGATTGTTTTCAGCAGGTTTGAAACATTTTATCTTTTCAGTGTTTTCAATTATTTTTCTGCCTTCGTCAACATCTTTTATTTCTCCTAAAGCAATAAGCTGAAGAACAATGTTGCCCAAAGCGGTAGCCTCGATAGGTCCTGCAGTAACATCAATATTAAGACAATCAGCACTCATTTGGCATAACAGTCCGTCTTTGGTTCCGCCGCCAATAATTGCGAGTTTATTGAACTTTCTGTTGGTACATTCCTGTATCTGTTCAATAGAATATCTATATTTTAGTGCAAGGCTTTCATAAATACATCTTACTGTTTCGCCAACATTTTCAGGTACTTCTTGATTTGTTGTTTTACAGTAGTCTGCGATTTTTTCAGGCAAATCACCGTGAGAAAACAGTAAAGGTGAGTCAGGGTCTATAAAGCACTTAAACGGCTGGCTTTCAAGCGCAAATCTTTCTAAGTCTGCGTAGGAATAATCAAATCCCTTTTTCCTGTAATCACGCCTAACCTCTTGAATTAACCACAAACCGCTTATATTTTTTAGGAAGTTTATTTTGCCGTTTGCGCCTAATTCGTTAGATAACTGGTTTTTAAAGCTTAAATCATTCAGAATAGTTCTGTCCGTTTCGCAACCGATAAGCGACCAAGTTCCGCAGGATAAAAAAGCAGTATTTTCATCTGAATTTACTACTGCTGATACTGCGCTTTGAGTATCGTGTCCTGCTACTGAAATAACTTTTATTCCTTTGTATTCTCCATTTACAGTACCGCTGTTGCAAAGTTTTGGAAATATGTTTTTATCTATTGAAAAAGCGTTTAGCACATCTTCGCTCCATTCGCCGTTTTCGGGGTTGAGCATTTGCGAGGTTGATGCTATTGTTCTTTCGCAAACCTTGTTTCCGCACAAAAGATATGTAAACAAATCAGGCATAAAAAGGAGCGTTTTCGCTTTAGACAAATTATTGTCGCTCATCAACTGAAACAGAGTGTTGATGTTCATTATCTGATTACCCGTAAGAGAATATAGTTTGCTTTCAGGCATAATATTAACTGCTTTTTCAACAGCGTTTTTCGTTCTGTCGTCACGGTAATGATACGGCATTTCAATAATTTCGTTATTTTCATCAAGCAGGGCATAATCAA
The DNA here is from genome assembly GCA_900540305.1 of uncultured Oscillospiraceae bacterium. Classification (GTDB taxonomy): domain Bacteria; phylum Bacillota; class Clostridia; order Oscillospirales; family Acutalibacteraceae; genus Eubacterium_R. The sequence goes on from UQFL01000098.1 coordinate 3,094, forward strand.
CTCCCCAGGTGTCAAAAGCAAGAGAATCTACTTTTCCAGCATTGTCTATGGCTGTATTAATCTCTCTCATTATCATATCGGTGTTGTGGTGAATATGACCGTCTATTTCCACGGGTGTGTTTTCAAACCGATGAATTTCTTCATAAGTAATTTTTTCGCCGTCATAGACTGCTTTGATAGCTCTACCGCTTGATGCGCCGAAATCAAAGGCGAGAACAGTTTTCATACTTATTCTCCTTTGTTGAGCATTTTGTCGTCTTGATTATATTTTTTATATCCAGGGTGTCTTCCTGTAACTCTGTAATATCCGCGAAGATCGATAAGCTTTTGAATATTATCTCTGCTAATATCGAAACTTCCGCCGAGAATTACAGCATTGATTGTGATTTTAGCCCAAAGTTCAAGACTTTCCATTCTGTAAAAAGCTGTTATTATGTCTGAACCAACAGCAAGTGCGCCGTGGTTTTCAAGGAGCATAACATCGTGTTCCTCAAGATAAGGTTCAATTGCGTCAGGCACTTCCTGTGTAGACGGAGTTCCGTAAGGTGTTAACGGAACAGAACCGATTACGGCTACATCTTCAATCATGTTATACATATCCATTGCCTTGTGCGCAACGGCAAAGCCTGTTGCTCCTGGCGGATGAGCGTGTATAACACTTTTTACATCGTCTCTTTTTTCATAGCATTTAAGGTGCATTTTAATTTCGCTTGACGGTCTGTAACCTTCGTTTGCCTCTAATATTTCTCCGTCAGCATTAAGCAAAACGAGTTTGTCGGGTGTTATGAATGATTTGCTTATACCTGTTGGTGTTGCAATTATTCTGCCGTCATCAAGTTTTGCACTTACATTTCCGTCATTTGCAGCTACCCAGCCAAGCTGCCACATTTTGTGACAGACATCGCAAATCTGCTCTTTAATCAATTCTATGTTGTCCATAATTACCTCCTTAAATATTGAACTTCATATTTAAATATGATAGTCTATACTCTGTCTCTTATACACATCTCCGAGCCCACGAGAC
>UQFL01000099.1 GCA_900540305.1 uncultured Oscillospiraceae bacterium
GTGGGCTCGGAGATGTGTATAAGAGACAGTCATAATGTATAATGATTTTTGTTAAGAGATAAAAGGATTAAATCCGTTAATATATCGGCAAAGTGGTGTTTAAGTTGAGGCTTTTTAAAAACAGAGGGGATATTTATATTCCCCAAACAAAATTTAAATCTGATTTAGAGCAGAAAATATTAATCGCCCTGCTTGCCTTTGTTGTGTTTTTCACAGCCGTTTTTCTTTTGATTTTCGGAATTAAATATAATTTTTCGGTTAAGGAATTTTTCACGCCTGACAGTCTTAAAAGCGAAACACAGGAAGTAGAAGAAGTGCTCCCCCAGGTCAGCGGAAAAACAAATTACCTTTTTATAATGAGTAATAAAAACACCGATGAAATGTATATGTGCACTCTTTTTCAGGCTGATATGGATGATATTTCATATACGGCGTGCACACTTTCTCCGAAAACTTCAACAGAAAGCGGTTATCTTTCTGATATTTACGCAAAAGGCGGAGCAAGCGCAGTTTTAAACAGCTTGAATAAGCTTTTCGGAATTGAAATAGATTTTTATATAGATCAAAGCTATGATGATTTCAGCGATATGTATGATTCTCTAGGAAAAGTTAATTATACTGTTTTAAATGATGTTAAGTATAAGGATACATCACGCTACGGATATAATATAAAAATCAGCGCGGGCGAACAGTCGCTCAGCGGAGATACGGCGCAAAAACTTCTGCGTTATTATGTTTTGCAGGAAAATAATTATTCTGCCGCAAACGATATTGTTTTAGCAAGCGTATCTCAGTTTATGAATGAGGAAAATTATGAGAAAAGGGAAAGTCTTTTTTCAAAATTTATAGAAAAATCCACAACAAATATTACGGTTAAGGATTTTACAGAGAAAAATGATAATATGAAAGTGCTGTCAAGCAGTACAACGGGCGTAACCGTTTTTAACACCGAGGTAAAATATGATTCGGAAAAGGTAACATCTTCTTCTGTAAATGAAATACTCGGCAGTTTTTCAAAATAATACAATAGATGAAAAGAGATTTATATGGATAAGGAAAGAATTGAAAAAGCGGTAAGGGAAATTCTTGAGGCAATCGGCGAGGATCCGAACAGACCGGGGCTTGTTGAAACACCTAAAAGAGTTGCTAATATGTATGAGGAGATTTTCAGAGGTTTAAATGAAAATCCCGAAATGCACCTAAAATTTTTTGATGAAAAATCAAACGATGAAATGGTTATTGTAAGGGATATTCCGTTTTCATCAATGTGCGAACATCATCTTATGCCGTTTATAGGAAAGGCGCATATCGCCTATATCCCGAGCGACAATAAAATTATAGGTCTTTCAAAGATTGCAAGAATTGTTGATAATTTTGCAAAAAGACCGCAGGTGCAGGAAAGACTCACCCACGATATTGCAGACTTTTTATATAAGAATATGAACGCAAAGGGTGTTGCCGTAATTATGGAAGCTGAGCATATGTGTATGTCAATAAGAGGTGCAAAAGCTTTCGGCAGTAAAACGCAGACTTCTGCTTTAAGAGGTATTATGCGTTCGGACGCAAGAACAAGGTCAGAGGCGCTTATGCTTCTTGATAAGCAGAGATAAAAAATATAAAAATTATGATTTGGCATTGTAAAGATAAAAAAATCGAATACGGCGAAAAAACGCTGATAATGGCAATAATAAATGTCACGCCCGATTCTTTTTCGGACGGCGGAGATAATTTTTCAACAGATTCGGCTGTTCAAAACGCCCTGTCGGCTCAAAAAAACGGAGCTGATATTATTGATATAGGCGGTCAGTCAACAAGACCTGGTTATAAAGAAATCACGCCCGAACAGGAATGGCAGAGAATAGAGCCTGTTTTAAGAGAATTAAAAGGCAGAATTTCCGTTCCTGTTTCCGTAGACACTTATTTTCCCTATGTTGCCGAAAAAGCGCTTCAAAACGGCGCAGATATAATAAACGATGTTTCAGGTATTATTTCACCCGAAATGGCTCAAATCGTCAAAAAATACGCCTGCGGCTGGATAATAATGCATAACGGCGAGGGTGATACTGACGAAGTTCGTGCTTTCTTTGAAAAAAGCGCCAAAGAAATTGAAAAACTCGGTATAAATAAAAATCAGATTTGCTTTGATATGGGCATCGGTTTCGGCAAAACAAGAGCGCAGGATATGAGCCTTATTTCAAATATAGGTTTATATAAGCAGAAAGATTTTCCGCTTTTGCTTGCTTGCAGCCGAAAGAGAGTTATAAAAGAGGGCAGCGGTCAGGAAAATCCTAAAGAGCGAATTTACGGTAATATTTCCGCACACACTGTCGGTATTTTTGCAGGTGCAGATATTATCAGGCTTCACGATGTTGAAAAGGAAAAACAAGGAATTTTTATGGCGGACAGTCTTAAAAAATTCCTTAAATAAAAATTTTGAAGAAAGGAGGTAGAATTTATGATTAGTGTAACAACTCCTACTCTTGAAAACGGAGAAATCGTTGAGTACAAGGGTCTTGTAACAGGCGAGGTAGTTGCCGGAATTAACTTTATAAAGGATTTCGGCGCATCAATTAGAAACATTGTCGGGGGTCGCTCGCAGGGTTACGAGGAAGAAATTGTTAAGGCAAGAATAGACGCCGTAAGAGAAATGGAAATGCGTGCAGAACAGATGGGCGCAAACGCAGTTGTCGGGGTTGATATTGATTATGAAACTTTCGGAAATGCGGGAATGCTTATCGTTTCAGCTTCAGGCACGGCAGTAGTTGTTAAAAACAAAGAATAAAACATTAAAGGGCAGGCATTTTTTGCCTGCCTGTTTTCGGAGTATAAATATGGATAAAATAATTATAAAAGGCTTAAAACTTTTCGCTTACCACGGAGTAAACGAAGAGGAAAAAATAAACGGTCAGGATTTCATTCTTGATATTGTTTTAACCGTAAATATAAATAAGGCTTGTTTCAGCGATAATGTTGAGGATACCGTTTCTTATGCAAAGGTTGTTAAAACTGTTCGCAGAGTTTTCACCGCAGAGAAATATGATTTAATTGAAAAATGCGCTCAGGTAATTGCAGACGCAGTTTTGAATGAATATCCCGATGTTTTCAGCGTTGATGTAACAGTTAAAAAACCGCAGGCGCCCGTTTCCGCCGAATTTGATTATATGGCTGTAAACATAGTAAGGGGCAGGGAATAATGAAATATGTGCTTGCGCTGGGAACAAATATCGGCAACAGGCTTGAAAATATAAACAAAGCCGTTGACGCTGTCGGTCTTGCTCCGAAAACAAAAGTTTTAAAATGCTCTGCTGTTTATGAAACGGAACCTGTGGGATATGATGAACAGCAGAATTTCTATAATTGTGTAATACTTGTTGAAAGCAGTTTTAATCCGTATGAAATGCTCGGCGTTTGCCTTGGTATTGAATGCGGTTTCGGCAGGGTGCGTGAATTTAAAAACGGGCCGCGCATACTTGATATAGATTTGCTTTTGACAGACGGAAAAGAGATAGATTCAGAAAATCTCACAATGCCCCACCCGAGAATAAGAGAGCGCAGATTTGTAATGCAGCCGCTTTTGGATATTTTTGAAAACGGCACGGCATTCGGTTTTGAATTTAAAACCGCCCTCGAAAATTTAGAGGGGAAGAAAGTTATCAAAATCCGTGAAAAAATTGATTTTGAATAAATTAAATATAAAAAACAAAAAGGCGGTATGAAACCGCCTTTTTTTGCACCCGATTTTGAAATTTTTAATTTTGCTTTTCGTTCTGTTTTGTTTGTGTTTTTTTGTTACATCATATCGGCAACCGTATCAACAAAATTTGAAACGGTGTTTACTGCCTTTTGCATTGTTCTCTTTGTCTTTTTACTGTTGCTGCCCATAGATGCGCTTGCGCCTGCTATAACAGAACCTACTGCCATTGCAACGCCAACGCCTTTTAAAATATTTTCTGTTTTCTTTTTCATAATTATTCTCCTTTAAAATTATTGCGCACTTTTTCGTGCAATAATAGTGTTTGCAGAATAAAAACTGTCTCTTATACACATCTCCGAGCCCACGAGACCGAGGCTGATCTC
>UQFL01000100.1 GCA_900540305.1 uncultured Oscillospiraceae bacterium
CTACAAGGTTTGCGTTCTGTTTGTTGGTTTTGAATGTCGGGTCTGTTGACCATTCGAGATAATAACCGTGCGCTGAACCTGCATCCCATTTGACTGAGATTTGATTTTCCGAAACAGCTTCAACCGTGAAACCTGTGGGCGATGCGCAAGCCGCTACTGTGTGGAACTCGTCGCTCATACCAACTTCTTTGCCGTCTACCATTGCAGATACTTTGAAGTAGTATTCCCATCCTGAGTGAAGTCCTGTTGCATTGTAATCAGGTGTTGCTGATGTTCCTACTTCTACATATTCTCCGCTTATTTTCTGATAAATCTTGTAACCTGTTGCATCTTTAACAGCATCCCACGCAAGGCGTATTCTTGCACCGTCATCGCCTCTGCCTGCAACATAAATTCCTGTTACTTTAGTTTTGTTATATAAGAAATTACAGTCAACCGTGCCGTTTATACCGTTAACCTTTCCGGTGTCGGTATACTGCCACATATCGTAATCGCCGTTGTAATTTGACTGCGTTGTATAATGTGCAAGCCAGATTGGGTAGCTTGAGGCAAGTCCTGCGCCGTCTATATTTGTGTTCAGGAAATAAGCATTTGCATAAACGCCTGCTGTGTATCCTGCGGCTTTAACTGTTTCGCAGAATGCTCTTGTGTTTGCCGTCATTTTTGTTTTGTTGAGCGCGCCTGTGCTCCAAGCAGAGTCAAGTCTGCCTTCGCTTCTGCCTGCAAACTCATAGTCAAAATAAACGGGGAGTTCAATATCATATCCCTTGATAGCAGAAAGAAGTTTGTTTGCCTCTGCCTTAGCTTCGCTTTCGTTGAGCGCCTGTGAATACCAGTAAACGCCAACGGGGATTCCTGCATTGATAGCGCCCGTAATGTTCTGTTCATAATAAGTATCATAATTAAGTGAATGTTTTGATTTTGTGTAGCCTGTAAAGCCTACTCTTATGATTGCATATTCAATGCCGTCATTTTTTACATTTGTCCAGTCTATTGATGAGCCGTTGTGGCTTGAAACATCGATAACATTTATTACTGAGTATTTTTGAAGTTTTGAGTTGTGGGTGTAAACTTTTCCTGTGTATTTAGAGGTGGTTGTCACCGCCGCCATTGCAAGTACGGGGGTGGAAAACGCCGTTATAACAGCAAGTAAAAATGCGATTACGGCTTTGATTTTTTTATTCATATTATCAAATCCTTTATGTATAATCTGAAACTATGACTGTGTATTGGTTTTTTGACTGAACAGCATTTAAGAGTTTGTGAACCAGTAGTTGACATCAACATATTTACTGTTAACTCCGTCACACTGTCCCTTTTTGCTGTACTGCCATATATCGTATGCGCCGAGGTATGAAACGGTTTTGTTGTAATCTGCAACCCACACATAAATTTCATCGTCAAGCGAGGATGTTTTTACACTGAAATTCAAAATTGACGAGGATGAATAAACACCCGAATAATATCCGCCGTCTCTTATTTCTTTGCAAAAGGCGTTTATTATTTCAGCCGACTGAGCAGAGGAAAGCTTTGCTTCGTAAAGCCTGCCCGTCAGTTCGCCGTCTGAGCCGTGGGCGTATTCAAAATCAATAAAAACAGGCAAATCAACATTGTAACCGTCAATGGCGTCAAGAACAAATTTCGCCTCCTCTACAGCTTCTTCAGGCGTCAGCGCCTGAGAGTAAAAATACACGCCTGCGAGTATTTTTGCTTTGTTTGCCGATTTGATATTGTCCTCAAACATTGAATCCGTTTCGATTTTTCCTGTGCCGTAGCCCCGGTATCCAACCCTTATTATAGCAAACTCTGTACTTTTTGCAACAGAATTCCAATTAATTTCACCATTGTGGCTTGAAACATCTATGCCTTCAACATATTCCTTATCGGTGTTGAAGAAATTTTCTTTGTCAAAAGAGGAATTGTGTGAAGCTGTAATAACAGCGCAAATAACAAGAATGATTATAAGCGCCGCAGATAACAGCAGACCTGCCGCCTTTTTGTTTTTTAATAACTTTTTCATTTTAAACACTTCTTATGCTTATTTCACCGCTTCTGAGGGTAAGTCTTTCTCCGTTCTCTTTTTCAACAAGCAGTCCGCCTCTTTCGTCAATCTCAATTGCGGTGGCAGGGGTGGCAACGCCGTTTTCAATATAGTTTATCTTCCTGCCTAAAATATTGCTGTGCGTTCTGTAATAATTTATAAATTCAGAGTAATCGCTGAATGCAATCTCAAGCATTTCATCCGCTATTGCCGCAACAAGCGCCGCTCTTGAAATATCAATTCCAAGGCATCCTGCGTTTTCAACCGTGTCCGGAAAATCAGATGTCATAACATTTACGCCTATTCCTATAATAACGCTTGAAACATTGCCCGTTTCAAAGTCCGAAACGGCTTCCGTAAGTATTCCGCACGCTTTTTTGCCGTTTACAAAAACATCGTTTACCCATTTTATCTGCGGTTTAAGGTCTGTAAGCTTTTCTATTGCTCTGCTGACTGCCACCGCCGCCGCCGTTGTTGCCGTAACTGCATTCTGAAGCGATGTATCCGGGTGGATAACAAGGCTCAAATAAATGCCCGTGCTGGGGGAATAAAATGTTTTGCCCTGTCTGCCTCTTCCTGCTGTCTGTTCGCTTGCAACAACAAGCAAAACGGAATCGTCGCCCTGTGCGATAAGGCGCTTTGCCTGTGTATTTGTTGAATCAGTTGTGGGGTAATATAAAACCTTTATTTTGTTTTTCATATGCCTGCTTATCTCTTCGGCATTAATTACTGTGCTTTCACCGCAAAGGGCATAGCCCCTGTTTGTAACGGCGTCTATTTTATAGCCGTCTTTTTGAAGAGATTTTATTGCTTTCCATACCGCCGCGCGGCTTTTTGAGAACTTTGCGGCAAGTTCTTCGCCGCTTATGTAGCCTTCTGCGTTTTGCAGCGCATCAAGCACATCATTTTTTAAGCTCATTCAAAACACCCCCTGTGCAGGTCATTTTATTATACAAAAAAACAGGCAGATAATCAACCTGCCTGTTGTTTATTTATTCAAGTAAAATATGGCAAATGTTTTGGGCCCGCAATGGGAAGAAATCGTACAGCCTGCGTCAGCCGTGATTATTTCCTTGAATTTTCCTTTGCCCTGAGCAACGCCCTTTGCAAATGCAATAATCTCTCCCGAAACGCTGCCCGAATTTGCAATCACAACTCTTGACGGGTCTGCCTTTGCAGTGTCCGCAAGAGTATCGTTTATATATTGTTTGTAAACATTTTCTATTTTGCCTCGGTATTTTTTAATAACATCAAGCGTGCCTGTTTTCGGGTCTACGCCGATAACGATTTTTAAGCCGAGAACATTTGCGCCGAATTTTGCAACCGAACTGCATCTGCCGCCCTTGTGGAGATATTCAAGATTATCAAGCACAAATGTGGTGTGAACTTTCGGCACAAGCGCTTCAATTTTTGAGGCGATTTTTTTTGCTTCAAGTCCGTTGTCTCTGAAGTCGCACGCTTTTAAGACAAGAAGCCCCATACCCGTGCAGAGATTTTTTGAATCAACGCAGTAAACATTGTCAAATTCCTGCGCTGCAACAAGTGCGTTTTGAAAACTTGATGAAATAGCTGAGGAAATTCCTATGTGAACAACGCTGTCTCCGTTTTCTGCCGCCTTGCTGAATATTTCGTAATATGCTGACGGTGAAACTGCGGCGGTTTTCGGAAGATTGCCTGTTTTCGCAACATAGGCATAAACATCGTCCCTCGTTGCCTCGATTCCGTCAAGATAGGAATTTTCGCCGAGAAGAATTGAAAGCGGCGTTATTGTTATGTTTCGGTTGTCAATTATATATTTCGGTAAATCGCAGGTTGAATCTGCGGTTATAATAACACTCATACCGTCACTCCTTTTCCTCTTTATTATTGCGAATTATACCATAAGCATATAAAAACTGCAATGAATTATGCTTTAGTATAATGCCTGTCTCTTATACACATCTGACGCTGCCGACG
>UQFL01000101.1 GCA_900540305.1 uncultured Oscillospiraceae bacterium
AGATCAGCCTCGGTCTCGTGGGCTCGGAGATGTGTATAAGAGACAGATTTATAATACTGCAAAATATGTCTGATATTATAAACGAAAGGGATTCTCTGCTGAGAATCCCTTGTGCATTGTATGATTAATTTGTTTTAAACAAAATTAACATTGTTATCCTTAATCCAGTAATAAATCTGGACGATATATGCAAGCACCTGAGGGCCTCGCATAAGCTGACCGTACCAAGGTTCGCTCAGCGCGTCGGGATTTTGCATAAGCTCGTTAATTTTATCTAAGTTAAGCATTTCATAAAGCGGGGAAGTCCTGTCGGAAAGCACCTGCCTTGTCATTTTGCAAACCTCTTCAAAATAAACGGGATTGTGCGTTTTGGGGTATGGGCTTTTTTTGCGCCAGGTGATTTCCTCGGGCAGTTCGTTTTCAAATGCCTTGCGCAAAACGCCTTTTTCTCTGCCGTTAAACGATTTTATGCTCCACGGCATATTGTAAGCGTATTCAACTATTCTGTAATCGCAAAACGGAACACGCACCTCAAGCGAGCTTTCCATGCTCATAACATCCTTGCGCACGAGAAGTGTCTGCATAAACCAGTCGAGATTCAGACGGAACATTTCTCTCATTCTGCGTTCTGTTTTGTTATCGCTGTCAAGGTAAGAGGTTTTTGCAACGGTTTCTAGATAGCGGTTTCTTGCATATTCCTCGCCGCCGCTCAAAAAGCCGTCTTTGAGAATACTGCGGCGCACATCTGTTGAGCGGCTCCACGGGAATGTTTCCTCAAATAGAATATCCTTGTTGTGATACCACGGATAACCGCCGAAAATTTCGTCCGCACATTCGCCCGAAAGCGCCACGGTCTGCTCTTTTTTCACCTCTCTGCAAAACAGCAAAAGGGAAGAGTCTACATCAGTAAAGCCCGGTAAGGTTCTTGCGTATGTGCTTTCGATTAAAGCGTTCGCAACCGATTTGTTGTCAAGAATAATATTCTTGTGACGGCTTCCTATATAATCGGATATGAAATCTATATAATCGCTGTCTTTGTTGGGCTGAAAAAGGCTTGATTTGAAGTATTTGTCGTTATCCACATAATCAACAGAATAAGAGTCTAAAACATCTCCGCGGGCCTTACAGCGGTCGCTGGCAACGCGGCTGATTATTGATGAATCAAGTCCGCCGCTCAAAAAAGTACAAAGAGGCACATCGGAAACCAACTGTCTTTCAATAGCGTCCTTAACGAGAAAATGCGTGTGTTCTATTGTGTCCGCTTCGTTTTCGCTGTGCTCTTTGGCTTCAAGGCGCCAGTATTCGGTAATTTCGGTTTTGCCGTCTTTAACTGTCATGAAGCAGGCGGGCGGAAGTTCCGAAATGTCTTTGAATACAGCGCTGCCTATTGTCTTGGCAGGTCCGAGCATAAATATTTCATTAAGCCCGTTTTCATCAACATCCGCAGTAATTTCGGGTATTAGAAGCAGGCTTTTTATTCTGCTTGCAAAGGCAAAAATATTGACTTTCTGAGAGTAAAACAGGGGCTTAACGCCTATTCTGTCTCTGCAAAGGAAAAGTGATTTTTCCTCATCGTCCCATATAGCATAGGCGAAAATGCCGTTTAGCATTTTACAGCTTTCCTCTTTGTAGCAGTGAAACGCTTTCAGCACAACTTCCGTGTCGCAGTGTGTGTCAAAAGTGTAGCCTTTTGTTTTCAGTTCGTTCCTTATTTCGTCCGTGTTGTAAATCTCACCGTTATAAACAATTGTATATTTGCCGAAAGTCATAGGCTGTTTGCCTTTTTCGGGGTCGATAACGGAAAGCCGCCTGTGTATAAGAGAAATGTACGCCTTTGTGTAATCTCCGCCTGCGTCAGGTCCTCTTTTTTTCAATGTGTTGCTTATGTCCTCAATGAGCGGTCTGCGTTCACGCAAATCTATGTCCTTCGATAATATTCCTGCTATTCCGCACATAGTATCACCTCATATTATTTTTCAACATTATTATATGTTTATTAAAAAAATCCGTTAATAAATTTCAAAAAACACTTGACTATAAATATAACTTATGCTATATTATTAAAGCGTTAAGAAACGCTGGTGTAGCTCAGTTGGTAGAGCAGCTGATTTGTAATCAGCAGGTCAGGGGTTCGAGTCCGTTCACCAGCTCCATAAAGTGGGAGAGTTCCCGAGCGGCCAAAGGGAACAGACTGTAAATCTGTCGCTATTCAGCTTCAGTGGTTCGAATCCACTCTCTCCCACCATGCAACCAAGTCAAATTTGGCTTGGTTGCTTATTTTTTTGCCCTTTTTCAATTTTTGCTGTGTTGAGAAAAATTTACCCTATTTTCGTGGCATTACTGTGGCACTTTCCAAAAATGGGTGTATTTAGGCTTACTTTTTGTGGCACTTTTGTGGCGCTTTTCAGGATGAATATACTTTCCGTTTTTAGAATTGAATACATTTGCATTAACAAGTTCTTCGTAAATATCTTCTGATTTTTCAAGGCACCGTGCAAAACTTTTATCAGCGTATTCCGTATACGGCTGATATTTTTTTCTCAAATGCTTTTCAAAATCGAATTTATCATAGTGCTTTGCCTTAACATCAGTAGGGCTGTGTCCGAAAAACTGCTTTGCCCACGGATTGCCGACTTCGCAAATCTCAAGATTTGTTGCAACTGTCTTTCTCAAATAATAGAGCGTAAAGTGCTTTAATTCGGGATAGTAGCTGTTTATGCGATTCCTGAGAGTGTTTATATATCTTGAAAAATCTTTTGAGCTTGCAGTGCAGTTCTCTATCTTCTGGGAAAACAGATACTCCTGACCCTCGGCTCTATTATTGTATGCCTCGATAAGCAAGGGCTTGAGGGCAGGGGATAAAGGCAGATATCTCATTTTGGTTTCCTTGTTTTTAACCGTGCTTGCGTCTGTGTATTTGCTTACTTCTATTTTAAACCTGTCATTTTGAAAATCAATGTTTTTCCAACTGAGATTTGCTATTTCGAAGGTTCTCATTCCGTATATGTACGTAAAGGAGAGTATAAGCCTCATCATACTGTCATTATGTGTAAAGGCGAGGATTTTAGAAAATTCGTCCTCTGTAATTATAATTTCATCGCTTGCAGGCTTTTTTGTTTCAACGCAACGGGGCATATTTATGTGCTGGCAAACATCCTTTTGAAGCCATTCGTTTTTTATGGCGTAAATAAGTATGTTGTGTATTGTGTTTTTAAGTTTTGAAACCGTTGAGAGTGTGTAGAAATTCGCTTCGTGGTTGAGAAAGTTTTCAATATCACCAGCTGTGATTTCCGCTACGCCCTTGTTTTGAAAGCAGGGGAGAATATGGTTGTTGAGAAGCATTGCGGTGTTTTTAAGGCTTCCTGTTCCGAGTCTGCCGCTCTGTTTTTCGAATTCAAACCATTCTGCGCATACATCGCCGAAACGCCTGCCTTTTTCAGATTCTTTCGGTTTGGCTGATTCTTCAAATTTCTTTTCAAATTTTCGTGCAATCTCCTCAGCGTTTCTTCCTCTGACAAAAATTCTGATACCGTCATCAAAGAGATATTCTCCTGCTTTATAGTATCCGTTTTTGTCCGCCTTGATTGAACCATCGCTTATTTTCTGTTCGTATTTATTCTTTAACTGCTCAAAATACAGTTTTGACATTTTATCATTAGCCATTATGCAGTCCTCCAATCTACTCTTGTTTCGCCTGTGTATGTTTCTTTGCTGTCGGTGCGTGAAAGATAAATTGCTTTTGCAATATCGATTACGCTGTACAGATAGGGCTTGTTTTTATTCAAACAGGGCACATTTCTTAAAATCGTCATAAGTCTTGCATGTCCGCATCCGAGATAGCATCGTATTTCATTTCGTGTTAAGTATTCTTTTTTATAAATATTTCTAAGTGAATTTTCGATTTCCTGCTGTGCCGGGATAATGAATTTTCTGGTCATTTAATATTCCTTCTGTCTCTTATACACATCTCCGAGCCCACGAGACCGAGGCTGATCT
>UQFL01000102.1 GCA_900540305.1 uncultured Oscillospiraceae bacterium
AGTGCGTAATGTATCAAACAAATTTACTTGATGAAATCATAGTTGACAACTTTGCCGGGGGTGGCGGAGCATCAACGGGGATCGAGCTTGCAACAGGCAGACCGGTGACAATAGCAATTAATCACGACCCTGACGCTATTCTTATGCATCAGACTAATCATCCTTACACAGAACATTATCAAGCTTCTGTATGGGATATAAATCCGAAAGAAGTATGCAGAGGAAGAAAAGTAGGGCTTGCCTGGTTTTCTCCCGACTGCAAACACTTTAGCAAAGCCAAAGGCGGAAAGCCTGTTGATAAGAATATCAGAGGACTTGCGTGGATTGTTCTTAGGTGGGCGGGAACGGTGAGACCGAGAGTTATTATTCTTGAAAATGTGGAAGAATTCCAAACATGGGGACCCGTCCGTAACGGAAAGCCTGTTAAAAGCAAGAGCGGAGAAACCTTTCAGCGTTGGAAAACACAACTGCAAGACCTCGGTTATGAAATTGAACACAGAGAATTGAGGGCGTGCGATTATGGAGCACCGACAATCAGAAAGAGATTTTTCTTAATTGCAAGGTGTGACGGTAAGCCTATTGTGTGGCCGCAACCGACACACGGAGACCCTAACAGCGAAGAAGTTAAAAACGGTAAATTAAAGCCGTGGAGAACTGCCGCCGAATGTATTGATTTTGAACCGCCTTGTCCCTCTATTTTTGACAGAAAAAAGCCCCTTGCCGTTAATACTCAAAGAAGAATTGCAAGAGGTCTTGATAAATTCGTTATTAAGAAAGAAAAGCCGTATATTGTACATATCGGAAACGGAGAGCGAGAAGGACAGAAACCGAGAGTTCAGGATATAGACAAGCCTGTATCAACGGTTGTGAGCAGTTGTAAACAGTATTTCTGTACTCCATATATGTCTCCCATCGGTCATACTGGATTTTGTGTAGACAGAAATTACAACATAAAGCAACCGCTACAAACAATAGTGAGCAAAGCTGAACAAGCTATGGCTTTTCCGTTCTTAACAAAATTTCAACAGCACAGTAAAGGTCAGCGCCTTATAAATCCATTTGATACCGTTATGGCCGGTGCTACACGATTTGGACTAATAGCGCCGTCTCTTATTCAGTATCACAGCGAAACGGCAAAAGGTGAAGTGAGAGGGCAAAAACTTAATGAGCCTATGCTTACAGTTGACGGCTCAAACAGATATGGATTGCAGATACCGTTTTTATCAAAATATTTTGGCGGTGTTATTGGGGCGGATGTAAAAAAGCCTTTACCAACAGTCACCGCAATAGACCATAATGCTCTGGCTCTTCCTTATTTTTTGAAGTACTACAGCGGAGAACAACAAGGCTTTGACTGTCAATCGCCATTGCATACGATAACAACAAAGGACCGAATGTCTATTTGCACAAACTATCTTACTATTTTAAGAAACAATATGGACTGCCGTTCTGTTAAAGAACCGCTGAATACAATAACGACAAGCGGTGCTCATTTTGCTAATACCAAGGTTTACATTAAGAGGTATTCAGCTGACAGTAATCTCGGCTACTGGTGCGAAATCAGAGAATTGCTCAACAAATACACTGAATGGAATTTGGCAGATGATGAAATATTGATATTCAACATTCAAGGCGTTGAATACTATATTTCGGATATAGGTCTGAGAATGCTGCAACCGAAAGAACTGTACAGAGCTCAAGGCTTCCCGGATGATTATGTTATTGACCACGATTATACAGGCAAAACATATCCAAAAACAAAGCAGGTTGCCAGATGCGGAAACGCTGTGCCGCCCGCTTTTGCAAAAGCACTTGTAGAATCCAATATCCCTGAATGGTGTAATAAGAACATTTCTACAATGCACGATTTAAATAATCAAATTGCGGTGTGAGGTGTTAAATGCCAGATATAAAAGAATTGAAATATATGCAATCATTACCGCTTGAGAGAAAGATAGAAATGACAGCAGAACGCATAGACGCTTGGTATCAACATTATGACGGAAATGTTGCTGTATCTTTCAGCGGTGGCAAGGATAGCACGGTGCTACTTGACATTGCAAGAAATCATTGGAGAGGACACAAAGATATAAAAGCAGTATTTGTTGACACAGGACTTGAATATCCTGAAATCAGACAGTTTGTAAAGACTTTTGATAATGTTGACATCATTAGACCTGCCATGCGCTTTGATGAAGTTATTAAAAAATACGGTTATCCTGTTATTTCTAAAGAAGTCTGTGAAAGTTTGTATCAAGCAAAAAAGTATCTGGATAGCGGTGGTAAAAAAGAAACATATAGGCTGAAAAAACTTAGAGGGAAGTTAAAAGATAAAAATGACAATATAAGTTTATTTAATCAGCAAAAATATGAACCATTGTTATATGTTAATTTTTATTGTTCAAACATTTGTTGTAATGTTATGAAGAAAAAGCCATCGCATATATATACGAAAAAAAATAATCGTTGTTTTATAACGGCAGAAATGGCTTGCGAATGTAAATTAAGACAACAGAAATGGTTGCAAAACGGTTGTAACGGTTTTGATTTGAAACACCCTAAATCAACACCTATGGCATTTTGGACTGAACAGGATGTTTTGGAATACATATACAAAAACAATCTACCGATTGCAGAGCCATACGGACAAGTCGTCGAAACAGAATGTCAGCTTACTTTTGATGGCGAACAATCTAAATATGAAACAACAGGATGTAACCGTACAGGCTGTATGTTTTGTGCCTTTGGCTTACACCTTGAAAAAGGCAAAACAAGATTTCAGCTGTTAAAAGAAACGCACCCGAAACAGTACGAGTACTGCATAAATGGCGGAGAGTTCATAAACGGAATTTGGCAACCGAATAAAAAAGGCTTGGGGCTCGGATATGTTTTTGATGAAATAAACAAAATTTACGGTGAAGATTTTATAAGATATAAATAAAGGAGATATAGATATGACACTTTTAAAAAATAACGCATTGAACATTATGCTTGATGAAAACGCTATAATGCCGACAAGAGGGCACAGAACAGACGCAGGGCTTGATTTAATATCGCCCATCGATACAATCATTCCTGCACACGGTAACGCTGTAATTGATACAGGAGTACACATTCAGTTAAAAGAAAACACGGCAGGCTTCTTAAAATCAAAAAGCGGACTGAATGTTAATCACGATATTACAAGCGAGGGCATTATTGATGTAGGCTATACTGGCTCAATCGTTGTGAAGCTTTACAACCACGGTAATAAAGATTATTTCGTTAGGCGAGGCGATAAAATCACACAGCTTGTTGTTATGAAAATTGATACACCTGAATTAAATATTGTTGATGAATTTGAAGCAACTGAGAGAGGAGATGGTGGCTTTGGTAGCACAGGAAGATAGACTGAAATCGGTTTTAATGAGCATTAAGCCTAAATATTGCGAACTTATTGCAGCAGGC
>UQFL01000103.1 GCA_900540305.1 uncultured Oscillospiraceae bacterium
AGTGCCGAAAATACTTGGCGGGAAGCTGCCCGGGAAAATAGGTCGACGCTGACATTTGAACCTCATACTTCTCTGTATGAGGTTCTTTTTTTTGCGCTTTTTTTATCGAGTGTTTTAGTAGTTATCATTTGTTAACTTATTTTGAATAAAATATTTATAAAATGCTATATTGCTATTGACTTTTTTATTAATGGCTGTATACTGTAAAAAAACAACGGAGGTACCGTATGATGAAAAATGATTTGCTTACGGGAAAGCCAGTTAAATCCATCGTATATTTCGCTCTACCGATTATGATAAGCTCTTTATTGCAGTTTTCATATAATTTTGTGGATAACATAATTGTCGGCAGATATGTCAGCACAGAGGCTCTTGCGGCAGTAGGTAATGTTGGGTCTATTAATAGTTTTATTGTAGGCACTGCTCTTGGCTTAACAGGTGGTTTTACAATTCCTGTTGCTCAAAAATTCGGAGCTCAGGATTATAAAAAAATGAATGAATATATAGCAAATAGTATATCGCTGTCTTTTATTATAGGCGTTGTAATAATCGTTATTGCACATTTAGTATCTGATCCCATTTTGCATTTGTTAAAAACTCCTGATAATATTTTCGAGCTTTCATCAATATATATAAACATCCTATATTTTGGCGTTCCTATTCAGATGCTTTTCAATAATTTTGTAGGTATTGCAAGGGCGCTCGGTGATAGTAAGAGACCGCTTTATTTTCTTATTGTAAGTGTAATTTTTAATCTTTTCCTTGATATTTTACTTGTTAAAACATTTAATATGGGCGTTGCAGGCGCAGCTATTGCAACTGTTATATCTTGCTTCATTGCAGCTTTATTTGCAGGTTGGTATGTCCTTTCAAAATTTAGAGTTATTAACATTAAATTTAAAAATCTGAAACCTAATCTTAAAATAAGTATAGTACAGTTAAAGTTAGGTATTCCGGTATCGCTTCAGTTTACTATAACTTCTATAGGTTCTATGATTCTTCAAACCGCTATTAATGGCTTTGGCTCTTCTGCAATAGCAGCAATTACAGCTGCAGGTAGAGTGGAGCAAATCATGAATGTTCCTATGAGCAGTTTAGGTGTTGCAAATTCAACTTTTGTATCTCAGAATTACGGAGCTCGCAACTATAAGAGAATCTTAGAATCAGTTAATAAAATTTTTATTCTTGATGTAATTTTATCGCTGTTTTGCAGTGCCGTTCTTGTTTTGGCAGGGCCTCATGTTGTAGGATGGTTCATTACTGAAAGCGACCCTCAGATTTTTACATATGCCAATCAGTATCTCTATACCATCGGTGGGTGCTATGTTTTTGTATCTCTGCTGTTCGTGTTCAGAAACACTCTTCAGGGACTAGGATTTACTTATGCAAATACTATTGCAGGTGCAGGGGAATTGCTCGGTAGAATGTTTGTTGCATATGTTTTAACACCTTATTTTGGCTTTGCGGCAGTATGTTTTGCAGGACCTTTTGCTTGGGTACTTGCAGATATACCCCTAATTGTGATATACTTAAACAAAAGGAAGAAATTTAAGACGCTTATGTAAAATTATTCTAGGAGGGTGTTATGCCGTACTACTATGTTACATTAGCGGCAGGACTTGTCGTTTCAACAATTTTTTTATTCTTCAGAGCAAAAGGCGCAAACATAAGAAATCTGTTTTTTAAGATTGCTTCAAGCCTTTGTTATTTGCTCACAGCGGTCTTTGCGTTCATTGCAAACCCTGAACACTCGTTTTATGGAACATTCATCATAATGGGCGGAATACTGGGGTTATGCGGTGATATAGCGCTTGATTTGAAATACATATATCCAAAGGATGCCAATGAGTATCTTAAAGCCGGATTTCTGTTTTTCCTTATAGGCCATATTTTCTATACATCAGCTATAATGTGGCATATTAAGTTTAAATGGTGGTGGGCACTGATTTGCATTGCACTTTCAGTTGTTATTGGTTTTGCAACTGTTTTCTCAGCTAATATTATGAAAGTGCATTACGGCAAGTACAGAAGGGTAGTTCTCATTTATACAATATTCCTTACCCTTACAACAGTAACTTCCATTTTTGCCGCATTTGTAACCAAGGAAAAATCAATGATTATTTTGGCCGTTGGCGCTGTTTCATTCTTACTTTCAGATGTTGTCTTAAATTTCACCTATTTCAGCCGCGGTTGGGATAAACCTTTCCATTTGTTTATAAATCATTTCCTTTATTATGCAGGTCAGTATCTTATTGCAGCGTCTATAATTTTCGTTTAAAAAAGCCCGCTTTTGCGGGCTTTTTTGTTTGATCATTCTGTTGTAATGTTCTTGGTAAACGCTGCTATTATAATAAGATTTTTTGTGTATAAAATTATTATATTTTTAATTTAGGTATTGACTATTTTGTCAATAGGTGGTATTATATCAAAGTCAATGATTTGGGCCATTAGCTCAGTTGGTCAGAGCTCCCGGCTCATAACCGGTCGGTCCGGGGTTCGAGTCCCTGATGGCCCACCAAATCATAGGGGTATAGCTCAGTTGGTAGAGCAGCGGTCTCCAAAACCGCGTGCCGAGGGTTCGAATCCTTCTACCCCTGCCAAAAGACCGTCAGTGTTAGGCTGACGGTCTTTTTGTGTTTATATATCGAAAAATCTCCGGCAAGCAAGTGGGCCAGACTGCTAATACAGTGCTACCTGTACTATGCATGTGTTGTGTTCTCCTGATGGGCTTGCCTGCAGGGGTCAGTCTGCTTTCACATCAAAATACGCTTGCAGATGCCGTGGCCGTCTTGCGCTATGCTGGGTCTGGCGACAACTGTAGGGGCGAACATTGTTCGCCCGCCAGCTTAACGAAACGGCTTCTTTTCTGGAACGACTATTTACGCAAAAAGTAGGGGCGCACACGGCGCACTCCTACAAAGCAGTCATTCGACATTCAAATTGTAAGTGCTGTCCGCCCACTCTATATTGCTCTGATGCGTTTTTTAATAAAGGACAATACCGCTTAATTCTAAGTGCCGATACAGCGAGCGAGGTGCGGCAGCTGCCGGAGCGGTGCTTAAGCCGTCAGGCGGGAATTGTGCGGTGTTGCCATAGGTAAAATGGCATGACCTGTGCCCGATG
>UQFL01000104.1 GCA_900540305.1 uncultured Oscillospiraceae bacterium
CTCTTTCTGCCTGTGAGAAACTGCCGTAAACATAGCCGTCTTCCCAATATCTCCAAAGTCTTACACGAACATAATATTTGTTTATGTCGCCGCTAACGGTAATCGTTTTGCTTGTATTATTAACTCCTACAAGGTTTGCGCTCTGTTTGTTAGTTTTGAATGTCGGGTCTGTTGACCATTCAAGGTAATAGCCATGCGCTGAACCTGTGTCCCATTTAACTAAGATTTGATTATTAGAAATAGGTTCTGCTGTGAAGCCTGTTGGAGAAGCACAAGCCGCTACTGTATGGAACTCATCGCTCAATTCTCCTTCTTTACCATTTTTAACTGCCGATACCCTAAAATAGTACTCCCAGCCTGAATGAAGACCGGTTACATTAAATTCGTTTGTTGATGATGTTCCTACTTCTTCAAACTTACCGTTAATCTTCTGATAAATTTTATATTCATCTGTGCCGTTCTGTGCATCCCACGCAAGGCGGATTCTTGCACCGTCATCGCCTCTGCCGGCGGTGTAAAGTCCCATAACCTTATAAGCTTTATCCGTCAAAGGCTTTACAGGTTCTGTCCACGCGCCATAAGTTGTTTCACCATTGACTTTGCTCCATGAACGAACACGAACATAGTAGTTATAAGAATATTTATCTACTGTAAAACTATATGAATTTGATGAAGCTGAATTTATATACTTATTATTACAATTCGAAGAGAAATCTTCTTCTGTTGACCACTGAACAACATATCCGTCACAGTCTACTGTTTTCCAGTTTACCGAGATTTTAGTTTCTGACAAAGTTATTGCCGTAGGAGGCGTATCAATAGGCTCACAAGCAGAAATTGCGGTAAGCATATCAGAAGCATAGCTATGGTTTGAAGTATTGCCCGAATATGCCGTAACTTTAAAATTATATGCTGTTGAGGGGACAGCTTCGGTAAATGTGTAAGTAGATGTTGCGCCGCCCTCAAGAACATCGCATAACACCCATTCACCGTTTATTTGTGCAAAAACGCTGTATCCGTCTGCATCAAGCTGGGTATTCCAAGCAATTCCTATCTGTGTGGCATCGTTAGATTTTGAAACACATCTAAGTCCATACACCTTATGAGGCATAACAGAAAATGTATACTCATTTGAATAGTTATTTGAATATGTTCTGACATTTCCGGAAATGTAAAATGCTTTAACTCTTATTTTATAATCTTGACCGCTTTGCAGCCCGCTGACAGTACACTTGTTAGTTAGGAATACATTTGCCGCAAACTCCCATTTGCCGTTTTTATAAACCTGAACCTGATAGCCTTTAGCACCGCTGACATTATCCCACTTTAGCGACAAAGAGTAATCTGTCTTGCTTTCACATACTACATTTTTAACTGCCGGAATTGAATCGCTGTATTTTACTACTATATCTGTCGGTCTGTTGATTGAGCCGGATACTGCTCTTGAAATTCCGTTTACCACGCTTGAATTTTTAAGTGAGCTTGGGCTTTTAAATTCCACAAGTGCCGATCTTGCGCCGAGATTCTGTTTTACCCAGCCTATAATATAGCCTTGCGAAGTTCCGTACGAACCGCTCTGGTCTCTTGAAAGACCTGCCGTGCTTCTAAAAATATCCACGAGGTTAGAATCTCCGAGTACGGTATTAAGCCAGCCATGAAAATCAATGTATATGCTCATTTTATAATCATACATTAAATCTTTCAGCGCTCTGCTTTCCTGCGCTTTGAATGAACCCGAAATGAAATCCCTGTTCATATCAACATGGGCGGCAGTACATCTGCCGAAAGCCGTTGAGCAGGCTCGCTGATTATTAACTCCGTCTATCGTTCCGTCCGGATTTGCACACGGCACGATTACAAGTCGATAATTATAAAGTGCATCAGGATTTTTTGCAAAATATTCAACGGCATAGTTTCCTGCGCTTACAAGAACTTTTCCGTCCTTGCTGTAAGCGTCCTCAAAGCCGTGAACGGCGAATGTGCAGAAAATAGTTTTGCTGTTATTTCCGCCGCCATCTATAACAAACGCTTCAAGATTTTTGCCCATTACACTTTTACCATAGACAACCTTTGTTACATTGTCATAGTCCATTGAAATCTTGGTTGCGGTTTGATTAAGAGAAATAGAATTTTTGCCGTAAACATATACAACACAGGTTTTGCTTAGCCCGTTATCCGTATAAGCGGTAATAACCGCTTTACCCTCACTGACAGCCGTAACTTTACCAGAAGATGAAACAGACGCTATATTTCTGTTGGTTGTAGAATAAAAAACAGTTGTCTGATAAGCTGAGGACTCAACCCTGCCGTTCATATTAAAAGACTGACCTTCTGTAAGAGTTTTCTGAGTGGCTGAAACAGAAATACTTGACGGCATTTTCTTTACAGTTACGGTAACACTCTTGCTTTCACCCGTATACGGAGTATATGTTATTTTTGCTGTTCCGACTTTTTTCGCTGTAGCAATACCGTTTCTGTCAACAGTTAAAACAGAAGTGTCTGAAGATTTAAACTGTGAATACCTGCTGTATGTATCTTTAGTGAAAACAACTCTTATCTGCTGTTTTTGACCTACTGCCATATTCTGAGAATAATTAAGTTTGAAATCAGCTTTTTTGCAGACAGTAACTTTGACTGCATGTTCAATGCTTTCTCCTGAATAGAAAGTTATTGTTGCCGAACCTTCGCTGACGCCAGTAATCACAAAATCATCACTAACTGCACAGACAGCGTCATTGCTTGACTTTGCGCTAGTGTAAATATCCTTCCCTGAAAAATCAGTTACTTTTTCACCTTTACCGATTTTAATTTCTTCATTTTGTGAATTTGAAGAAGAAACAGAAACATTTTCTATTTCTTTCGTTTCACTGAGATTGCTCTGCGACGCATAGGCGGTTAAACAGCAACTCAAAACAATAAAGATAATTGATATTGATGTTATTACAGAAAAAATTTTGAATTTCACGGTTATCACTTCCTAACAATTTTTAGGTGTACTTCATTCTTATAATAGCATGTACTGTCTCTTATACACATCTCCGAGCCCACGAGACCGAGGCTGATCTCGT
>UQFL01000105.1 GCA_900540305.1 uncultured Oscillospiraceae bacterium
ATGTAAAAATTTTTCAATTTTAAAACGGAATACATCGCATACACTATACTTGCAAGAGAGATTTGAACTATCGGCGCAAAACAATTAAACGGCGCAGATATTTGAGCTTTTTTGCAATCTAAAGCAAAAGAGGTGTATTTTGAATGTCAAACAAAAGTGTTGTTCCTGAGGCTAAGGAAGCTCTTAACAGATTTAAGATGGAAGCTGCTTCTGAAGTAGGCGTTAACCTCAAGCAGGGTTATAACGGTGACCTTACTTCAAGACAGGCTGGTTCAGTCGGCGGTCAGATGGTTAAGAAAATGATCAAGGCTTATGAGGAATCTATGAAATAAGCTTGACAGCTACAGGTGTTAACCTGTTTATGAACGCACGATTGCCAAAGGGCAATCCCAGCTGAATTGAAATAAAATAATTCAGAAAAAATGGCTGTATCCGCATTGGCGGATACAGCCTAAACTTTTTATTTGTTTTTATTTGCTTTTCGCTTTTCTCTCAAATCTTTAAAAAACTGGGATAAAAGCGCTTTGCATTCTTCTTCGCAAACACCGCCCTGAAGCTCAGGTTTGTGATTATACGGTAAATCGTTAAAATTGATAACAGAACCAAACGAGCCTGCTTTTTCATCATATGCGCCGAAAACAACTTTTTTAATTCTTGAATTAATAATTGCTCCCGCACACATTGGGCACGGCTCGAGAGTTACATACATATCGCACTGCCAAAGCCGCCAGCCGCCCAATGCTTTACACGCTGCGTCAATAGCTTCTGTTTCGGCATGATAGAGCGCGTTTTTGCCAAGCTCCCGCCTGTTTCTGCCCTCGCCTACTATCTCGCCGTCTTTTACCACTACAGCGCCAACGGGTACTTCGCCTTCATCAGCGCTTATACGGGCAAGTTCAATTGCCCTTTTCATAAACTCATTCATACAAATCACATTTTGGTTATGCTTGCAATTACCGAAACGATAAGATAAAGGCTTGAAATTATCAGAACAGGGGAAGTCAAAAATGCTCCGAGTTTCTTTGAAGTCTTATTTGCAAACGGTTCGTGTGATTCATCACCGAACGATAAATTAAGCTGTTTCTTTATGGTAAGAATTACAAGAGAAATCAATCCTAAAACAAACCATAATCCGAAAAACACATAGGTTGTTATGTTGGATGCGTCTTCGCCGTACATATAAACAAACACGGTTGACATTGCGCTCATACCGTTATTGAATCCGTGAATCAACACAGCCGGAATGATACTGCCTGTTTTCATAGTAACATATCCGAGAATCAAACCTACGATAGTTGCAAAAACAAACTGAATAAGATTTCCGTGAAGCAGACCGAATACTATTGAAACGGCAACTACGCCGAAAGCTTTGCCGTATTTCTGAATATAACCGAGAGCACAGCAGCGCATTGCAAGTTCTTCGCAAACGGCAGGCACAACTGCGGTTGCTATAACTGCGATAAGGCAGGCAAACGGCGAATCGGGATCAAGCGTTTCGCCCTGCGTAAGCTCATAACCGAATGTTTCGGCTAATGCTGTCATTATTCCGACAATATAATCTGCGCCCACACAGCACAGCATACCGAAGCCGACCCATAAACAAAGCTGTGAAAATTTAATCGGCTTAGACGGAATTATAGGCGTAGTATACTTTTTCCTGTTAATAAGCGCCATAATTCCGAACGGTAGAAGCACCGCGAAAAATTCAACGAAAATTATTCCGTAACTGTTTTGGAAAATCGAAGAAGATAAATATTTGTCATAAATCACACTGTTTGAGGTTAGGATAAATGACGCCGCTAGCTGAACAAAAACATAGGCAAGAACACATAAGCCCATTATGTTTCCGGCTTTTCGTATTTCTTTTCTTTCCTGTTTTGCCTTCAGCTGATAGTAATATATATCAACGCCGGCGTAACTATTGTTATTATTCTGAGCGCCCGGGGGCGCATAATAATAATTATTATCCAATAATAATCCCTCTGTTTCGTGTTATATTAGGCGTCAGTCAAGCTTTGCAGCAATATCTTTGATATATGCTTTAAGTTCGTCCTTAGTTTCGGGGTGATTAAGACCAACCTCGATATTAGCCTGAAGAATACCGAACTTATTACCCATATCGTAACGAACGCCCTCGTAATCAACAGCAACAACGCCCTGAGTCTGTGCAAGCGTTTTCATTGCGTCTGTAAGCTGAAGCTCATTTCCTGTTCCGATAGGAGTTTCCTCAAGAATTGAGAAAATTTCAGGCGGAAGAACAACTCTGCCAAGGATTGAGAAATTACCCATAATCTCTTCCGGCTTCGGCTTTTCAATCATATCTGTGCAAGTGTAGCAGTTGCCCTCAAGAGGCTCTGTTTTAAGTGAGCAATATTTCGTGATTGCCATTCCAGGAACTTCTTTTACGCCTACAACACCCTTGCCGTATTTTTCATACGCATCGCAAAGCTGCTTTGTGCATGGAGTTTCGGAAAGAATAACATCATCGCCGTAAAGTACAGCAAAAGGCTCGTTGCCCACAAAATTCTTTGCGCACAAAACTGCGTGGCCGAGACCCTTTGTTTCTTTCTGGCGAAGGAAATAAATGTTTCCGAAGTTTGAGCAAGCAAGAACATCCTCATAAATCTTTTTCTTGCTCTCGTTTCCTTCAAGCTTTGCCTCAAGCTCGTAAGCGTGATCGAAATGGTCTTCAATCGCACCCTTGTTTCTGTTTGTAATGATAAGTACCTCTTCAATGCCTGATTTGAAAGCCTCTTCAACAATGTACTGAATTGCAGGCTTATCAACGATGTTGAGCATTTCCTTCGGCACTGCCTTTGATGCGGGCAAAACTCTTGTTCCCATTCCTGCTGCGGGAATTATTGCTTTTCTTACTTTCATAAATATATCCTCCGTTTTGATTCTGTCTCTTATACACATCTGACGCTGCCGAC
>UQFL01000106.1 GCA_900540305.1 uncultured Oscillospiraceae bacterium
GCGTCAGATGTGTATAAGAGACAGCCTTTATTAACATAATTTTGCTATTACCACAATTGTATTTTAAATGTCAATAAATGTCAAGATTTAGCACAAGCATGTAAATGTTCGTTTTATTTACCAGATTCAAAACTTTTAACAAAGAAATATATGTTCCATATTACAATATTCCAACAAATCTATAATATATCTCCACCATTTGAAACTTTTCACCGTTGATGATTTCTTTTTCGTGGACAACTATTTTTTCTATAAGTTCATTAAGTATTCTTGCATTGAGTTCTGTGATGTTTAAGTATTTCTCAATCAAGTTAGTAAAGGTTTCAGCATTGCATTCAGTAGTTTCAATATTTTCTATTTGTATCGTTAATACATTTTGCCTTTCTTTTAGTTCGTTGTACTCGTTTTCATAACTGCTGTTCATTGTAAGATACCGCTCTTCGGTTATCTTTTCCAATGCTCTGTCCTCATAAAGTTTGTTGAGTATCTTTTCAAGCTGAGAAATTCTTTTGGTGATTTTCTTCAACTCTCTTTTGACTGATTTAATATCCTGAGTTGCTTTTTCTGCCATTTGGTTTTTAAGCATCTCAAGATATTTTTCTTTTTGCCCTGACGCACATTCTGCCTGCCTTCTGATGTTTTCAAGTACGATGTTGTATAGTGTTTTGTATCCTATGGCGTGGGAAGTGCACCTTTCTTTTCCGTAGTTCTTGTATACCCAACAGGAGAAGCTTGTGTATTTACCTGTTTTGGCATTCCGAGATACATTAAGGGCAGAACCACAGTCCGAACACTTTACAAGTCCTGCGAACATTTGAGTTTCACCGCTTTTGGTTTCTCTGCGCCTGTTCTTCATAATATCGTGTGCCAGATTCCAAGTTGCTTTGTCTATTATAGGTTCGTGAGTGTTTTCAACTACTATCCATTCACTTTCTTCAGTTGCAACTTTTTTCTTCTTTGTCTTACCCTTAACTTTCGTTCTGCCGAATGTTGTCTGACCGAGATAGACTGGATTGTTCAGTATTACCCTTATTGAGGTTGCGTGCCAGTCAAAATTCTGACGCCAATAGTCGCTTTTGTAGTAATCTGGATTGTTTTTATTGAAGTATGCTTGAGGATTTAATATCTTTTTCTCACGAAGTATTTTTGTCATACGAACATAACCAATACCATCACAAAACATTTTGAATATGCTTCTCACTACCGAAGCAGCTTCTTCATCAGCTATTAGGTGATGCCTGTCTTTTGGATCTTTTATGTAACCGAACGGCGCTCTGCTGCCGATAAACTTTCCTTCTTTCGCCAATGCTCTGTGTGCCTGCTTTGTTTTGCGAGAGCACTCTTTTGCGTATTGACTGTTTATGACATTAGTTATGGGCATCAGTATTTCATCTGTGCCGTTAAGTGTATCTATGTTTTCACCTATTGAGATAAATCTGATATTCCAGTCTTCAAAATCATTTTCAATATACATTCCCATTTGAGCATACTCTCTGCCGAACCTTGAAAGATCTTTAACTATTACAAGATTTGCTTTGTGACTCTCAAGGTCATTGAGCATTCTTTTGAATGCAGGTCTTTCAAAATTTGTACCGCTAAAGCCGTCATCAGTATAAACATCATATACAGGAATATTGTTTTCTTCACAGTATTGCGTCAGTAAAGCACGCTGTGTTTTTATACTTCCGCTTTCACCCAGATAAGCGTCATCAGAAGACAGGCGGCAGTATAGAGCCGCTCTGTATTCTTTTTCTTTTTCAATCATAATTACACTTCCTTTCAGCACAACACAATACTCTTATCTCATTTACTTATCCATATCCAAAGGTGATAAACTTTCCTCGGACTTTTGAGCAATATTTGACAAGTCATCTTTCATCATATGGGCAAGGCAATTTTCAATACTGCCTATGTTTTTGTAACGACTGACCACACAGTAGTTTATATTTCTGTCTTTGTAGCCGTAAACAAATGAGCCGTTTTCATTTAATGGGATGTATCCTGTTTCTATCATTTTGTCTGTGTTCATAAGTATCCCTCCTGAATTACCAACCGAAATAATAAGTTTCTTCCTGTTCGGTTTTTGAATCAAGTATCTTTATAAGTTTTGCAAGTGTAATTTTAGAACCTCTTGCCCTCATTTTCTCAACGATTTTTTCAAGCTTTTTCCTGTCGTGAATGTAATAAGTATCATCATATTCATCTTCATCAGCCTGTATGGTGTCTATGAAATTTGTTATCAAGTTCATAAGTCCGTCAGTACAGTTGCCTAACTTCGGCGTTTCGTAATCGAGAATTGTATCTCCGATCAAAGTTTCTGCTCCGCCTAAGTCAAAATAAATTTCAAGATTTTTCTTAAGCAATCTCTCATCAAACAGTTTTGCATCTCTGCACTTGTGTCCCTCTGCATCGCTGTAAGTCATATACTTGTATTCGGGATTGTATGAAACATAAATACCAAGCTCTTTTAATTTTGAAATGTACTCGTCCATACTGTAACTTTCAGCCATAGCAGTAAGAGCGTCTTCAATAATTATCTGTTTCCATTTCGGATTTCTGTTTCTTCTTGTCT
>UQFL01000107.1 GCA_900540305.1 uncultured Oscillospiraceae bacterium
GAGATCAGCCTCGGTCTCGTGGGCTCGGAGATGTGTATAAGAGACAGGTTTTATTCCGTTCACAAGGTTTGTAGCGAATGTGTGGCGAAGACTGTGTAAGCCTTTCTTTTCTATTTTTGCACCGTCAAGTATTCTGTAAAATCTCTTTCGGAAATTAGACGGCTTGGTGTAGTTGCCGTTTTCATCGCAGACGAGAGGGGAGTCCTCACCGAAGTAGAACTCCTCTCTTAATTTTTTTATCATTTCAATTGCAGTTGAGTTAAGCGGTACAATTCGTCTGCTTGATGCAGTCTTGAGTTTACCAACGGCGATTTCTCTGCCTGGTTGTTTTTCAGTGCCTACTCGTTTACCCACTTCTTTAACACCACGCTGAATGCGCATAACCTTGTTTTCTAAATCTATGTCACTGTTGTGAAGCCCAAGCATTTCTGCAGTACGAAGTCCTGTGTTAAGCATTAGTATGTAAGCTGCTGATTGCTGGTAAAACGGTTTGCCAGTACCCCAAGTCTTGAAACATTCTTTCTTGAATCTTTCTATTTCTTCAGGTGTGAATATCGTAATTGTTTCGCTTGCAGGGAGTACTTCTTTGCCTTGATTTGCGTAGAAGTTTGCTTTCTTTATAACACCTACGCTGCGCATAGGATTTTTAAACAGTATTTCTTCCTGCTCAAGATAACGGAAGTATTCGTTGAGCAGATTATATGTTTTCTTTACCGTTGATAAAGCGTAACCTTTTTCAGTCAGCGTATTGATAAGTGTTTTTATGTCAACAGCAGTTATGTCCGATATGATTTTGTCACCAATGTAAGGCGCTATTTCATTGTTCAGCAGTTGCTCCAATCTGTCATATGAAACTCTTTCTACTGACGGATACTTAAATACTTTAAGATAATTATACATACTGTCTTTGAGCCTTTTGTTGCTCTCGTTGTTCTCTGATATTTCTTTATTGAATTTAGAAATGTATTTGGTAATCTTTTTGTTGACTTCCGCTTTGGTGGTTCCTGAGAAACTTTTTCGTTTTCTCTCACCAACTTCGTTCATATACCAAACTACACCGCCCCAACGATTGTCAGTTCGTTTGAATATGTTTCCGTTTGTCAGTAACCTTTTCTGCATTTTATCACTCTCCTTGCAGGACAAACACTACCACAAAACTCAGTGTTTATCCAGATAATTATTTCTCTGTCTGCAAATTAATCCATTCAATAAATTTATCCCTTGGTATAATTATTCGTCCGCCTACAGTCATTGAAGGGAAACTCTTTGTGTGAGATAACTCATAAGCACTTGTTTTAGATATTCCAAGTATCTCAGCTACCTGAACAACAGACAGCATTAACGGTAATTCGTCAAATGATTTATATTTACTTTCCATATTAATCACCATAGCCTTTCAGGCTACAAAAATAAATTAAAATTATTAACGCCTTACTGTAGCCTGATAAGGCGCTAATGGTGATTACAGCCATCTCAAAATTATGCCATAGGCAAATTTTGAGGGCAATATAATCCGGATTAGTGTGAATTTTCACACTAATCTCCTTTCTGCCTGCCAACTTAAGTTAGCAGGCATTTGTTTTTTACATATTCATAGTGTAATCGTTGTCATCATATTCCTCATAACCTGAAGTTTTTTGACCTCTTGCAAGGCGCTTGTTGATTCCTTTTTTAGATAACTTGAATCTTTTTCTTCTGTATCTTCTGTTGCTGGTATTCAGAAGGTCTGCGAAGTTACCCATAAAATTAATGCTCCAAGTGATAACACTTGCATTGCTGTCAGTGCCCAGTTGATTATCCTTTGTTTGAGCAGTGTATCTTTCATGTGTTCTTTCTCCATAGAAAGACTGTTCGAAAAATCGTCTTTCATTCTCCCAGCCTGTAAGGATATTTCCTTCATCGTTTTCTTGGTTTCGTCCTTCAGTACGCTGGTCTGTCTTATGACTGACTTGTTGAAATCCGACTCTATCGCTTTCATAACTTTGCTGTGTTTCTCTGTTATTGAACCCAGCTTCTCTAGGTAGGTTTGCATATTCTCTGTCTGATTGTTTATCAATCCTGCCATCTGTTCTGTTGTAATCATTGTCTGAAGTATGTCTTGTTGCTGTTGCATTATCAATATTTGGTGTGCCAGCAGACTGATAAGACTTTCCCAGTTTTCCTCTGTTATCACTGCGCAGGTCTGAGGCGTTTGTGCCTGCCTCATCATGTCCTTCATATCTTCGAAGGAATTCTTTCCGCTTTGCGAATTCATTTTCCATTGCTCCTTTCAAATATTTATCTTCGTGCAGTTTAAAATCT
>UQFL01000108.1 GCA_900540305.1 uncultured Oscillospiraceae bacterium
TCGTGGGCTCGGAGATGTGTATAAGAGACAGAGAATAATTAAATGAACGGAAGTTTTGATTATGAGTGATTTTTTAAATAAAATATTGAGTGTTTTTTCAACATTCTCATTTCCCGATTTGCTTGACATTATTCTTGTTGCGCTGATTATCTATCTTTGTGTTAGAATTATCAGAGAAACAAGGGCAATGCAGCTCGTTAAAGGCATAATTTTTATTGCGGCAATATATTTGTTTGTTAATTTGCTTAATATGGAAGCGTCAACGGCAATGTTTAAAACGGTTTTCAGCAATATTATTCTGATAATCGTTGTTCTTTTTGCGCCTGAGATAAGAAATATTCTTGAGCAGATAGGCAAGGGCACGGCAAGAAAGAACTTTAAAACCATTATTCACCCCGGCGTAGCGGTTGAGCTTGCAGAAATTAAAGAAGCGATTGAAGCAACAATCAAGGCTTGTTCAAATATGAGCGACACCCACACGGGCGCACTGATTGTATTTGAAAATGATACAATGCTCGGCGATGTTGTAAACAGCGGTAAGATTCTTAATGCTAAAGCAAGCCGTGAGCTTATTGAAAACATATTCTATCCGAAAACGCCGCTTCATGACGGTGCGATGGTTATAAGAGACGGAAAAATTCTTGCAGCAGGCTGTATTCTTCCTCTAACTTCAAAACAGCTTCGCACGCAGTTTGGAACTCGTCACAGAGCGGCGGTAGGTCTTTCTGAGGAAAGCGACGCTATTGTTGTAATTGTTTCTGAGGAAACGGGAGCAATATCAGTTGCCCGCGGCGGTGTTCTTACTAACGATATTTCAGACGGCGAATTAAGAGATATTCTTATGAGTACTTTTATTCCCAGCGGTTCTTCATCTGATGATAAGATTATAACAAAGCTGGTTAGGAGAGTGAAAAAGTAATGACGCCCGAAAATAAAAAGAAAAAAAAGTTTTCAATAAGAAAGCTTATATATAACGATAAATATCTCATAGTTTCATCAATAATCGCCGCAATTATTATTTGGGTTGCTACTTCAATTAATCTTAGCCCGTTAACGCAGAAAAAAATCACTGTTCCCGTGTCGGTGGATTTCAGCGGCACACTTGCTGAACAGCTCGGAATTGAGTATTTTGATTCAACTGATATAAGCGTTGAGGTTACGGTTTCCTGCAAAAAATATCTTGCAAAAGATATTACGGCTGATGATATTGTAGCATCGCTTCAAACAAGTTCCGTAACATCTGCGGGCTATCATTCCGTGCCGATTCTTGTTTCGGCTGTTGACGGAGCGGAATTTACAATTGAGAAATATTATCCCACTTCAGCTGAAGGTTATTATGATGTGGCACAGGAAACCTCTTTCCCAATAGAGCTGAAATTTACAAATACTGATTTTGCGGCTGACGGATATGTGTCGGGAACAACAACTTTGAGCGAGGATGAAGCTCTGATAAGAGGTCCTCAGGCATATATTTCACAGATAAGCAAAGTAGTTGCTACCGTAGACCTTGAAAGCGGTTTAACAGAATCTCAGCTTGTTGATTTGCAGCCTAAGGCGCTTGATAAGAACGGGCGAGAGGTTGATTATATTACATTTAAAAATTCTGTTACCGCCAATGTGCCTATATTGAAAATCGAAACGCTTGAGCCTAAAGTCAATTTTGTCAATGCGCCATCTGACGCGATGTCCATAGTAAATATTGAATACTCGGTTGATAAGGTAGAAGCAGGAGTTCTTGATACTACGCAGATTACTCAGCTGATTCTCGGCGATATTGATTTTTCAAAAATCAGCGCAGGTGAGAATGAATTTACTTTTGATGTTACAAATCTTAGCGGAATACTTGTTCTTGACGGTACTGAAAGTATTACGGTAAAGATAACTGTTCCGGAAGATTTTGAAACACGGAATATACGAGTTTCAATTAACGATATTTCAATAAATGCCCCTGATGGATATACAGCTTCGGCTGTTTCGCTGTCCTCGGCTGAGATTACCGTTGTGGGAAGTCCGGAATCTCTTGAGGCATTTTCTAACGCTAACCTTGTTTTGTCTTGCGATTTGAAAGCGCAGAGCGACGGCACTTTGGATACAGGTGTTTCAGAATACAGGCTTTCCGTTTCTGTAAAAGATTCTACTGATGTTTGGGTATACGGAAATTACACGGTGAAAGTAAATGTACGAAACAGCTGATGATTTTTAATAATAAAATATATGCTTTTAGGGGCCATTAATTTAAATATGATCTTGAAAACAAATAAAAA
>UQFL01000109.1 GCA_900540305.1 uncultured Oscillospiraceae bacterium
ATCAGCCTCGGTCTCGTGGGCTCGGAGATGTGTATAAGAGACAGATATTGTCTTCCGGAAAAATTACCAAAGCTATATAAATATTGTTCTTTTTCTGATTACGCACTTAATGATATACTTACTGGCTACCTAACAGCAACTCGAATAGGGGAATTTAATGATTTATTTGACGGCACAATTCGCCATTTTGAAACACAAGAATCTCGTGCACAGGAATCGGAAAATGAATGGAGTGAATTAGATACTTTAGCCAAATCGGCCAGCTATCAACTCGATGATGTTCACGATGATTTTATTCGTGGAAGAAGAAGGAGTTTAAAGACTGAATCCCGCGCCATTTTCAGAATTTTAGATAATTTTAATACATATGCTTGTTGCTTGTCGAGCATAAATAATTCTACTCTCATGTGGTCACACTATGCCGCATCGAATACAGGAATATGCATAGAATATGATTTTAATTTAGCAAAAATAAAGAACAC
Source organism: uncultured Oscillospiraceae bacterium (assembly GCA_900540305.1). Classification (GTDB taxonomy): domain Bacteria; phylum Bacillota; class Clostridia; order Oscillospirales; family Acutalibacteraceae; genus Eubacterium_R. The sequence goes on from UQFL01000109.1 coordinate 483, forward strand.
TATAAAAAATGCAATCTTTCCCATTGCTTATTCAAAGCAGCCTATTAATATATCCGATTTACTTCAAGATAAGAAAGAAAAAATATTCAAGCATTCTATTGATGCCGCATTATTATGTGCTGCTATTAACAAGGCTGATATTTGGAACTACGAGCATGAATGGCGTTGGATAATAATGTTGCCAATTCAAAGATATTGCGAACTTCGACGAATTCCATTGTCTGCACCAAAGCCTTCAGCAATTATATTAGGTTATCATATTTTGAAAAATTGTTTCTATTATGATAGAAACAATCAAAACGAGATAAATCGCGCTCAAAAGAATATGGATAACCTTATCAAACTTTTAAGTTATGTTAAAGATAATAATATTTTATTATATATTACCATTCCTATCCCGGGAGAATATGGCCTTTCGCCACACAGAATCGATGTCACTATTTTAAAACGCTTTGTAGAATCGAAATTTATTGCCTGCCGTCCTGAAGATATGCATAATTACTATGCAATTCATGATGAACTAATGGATATTTTGGAATCTTAATTAAAGTAAACGCCTGCACTCATAAAATGCAGGCGTTTAATCATTTTATTTCCTGTTCAAGATTTCTGAAAGTATCCGTGTCAAAGAAATCTGTTATTGAAATTTCAAGACCGTCGCATATCTTCTTGATCGTTATAATACTCGGATTTTTGCTTTGATTGTATATGAATGATTTGACTGTTGTATACGGAACTCCGGAAATAGTCGCAAGGCGGCAGAACTTAAGCCCACGCTCATAACACAGTTCCTCTATACGCTGTTTTGTGGCTTCAACAATCGTCATCAGTATCACTCCCAACAAAATCATGATACTAATTTTGTCGGGGTAATATAGACTATATATTATAATAATTACGATATATAGTCTTTTTTACTTTGCTTGCGGCAAGCGCAATGAATATTGTAGGCTCAATATCGTAACCTGCCGCTTTCAGTGCTTCACGCATTTCTTTTTTTACTTCGCCGGGTGTGGTGTTGTATTCTTTTGCCACCCGCTCTAGTAACATTTGATAGCGCATCAGTTCTCCTCCTTTCAATAACATAGTTTAATATATCGTCTATCGAAATTTGTCGAACCTTGCGTTAAAACTATATTTTATAAATTTTCTGGACTTTGGTGCTTCTTTGTGATATGTGTGTTTGCAAAGGAGTGATTTTTATGTCAGCGCTTCAGGATCTGTGGTACGGAAATCTCCGGCCGAGCGAGAACAGGGAAATAAGCGAAGAAGAGAAAAATCTTATAGAATCCATGGCTTTGCACCAGGGAAAATTATTTGCGTCCTTAATGGATAATGACCTATCGACGTTCAAAGAATACATATCATACAGTGAAAAATACTCCTCTTTAGCAGAAAGCAAAGCATTTGAAGCCGGATTCAAACTTGCTGTAAAATTATTAACGGAATAAGTATCGGAATGTATGAAAAGCAGACGCGTCCAAGGCGTCTGCTTTAACTTTTATGCTGTCATCTCTTTTTCGATCCACACTATGAGGCTGTCTCTTATACACATCTCCGAGCCCACGAGACCGAGGCTGATCTCG
>UQFL01000110.1 GCA_900540305.1 uncultured Oscillospiraceae bacterium
CTGAATCTCTTATTCGTTTTCCTTGATTTAAGCCGTTTAAAGAGTATGATAATAATAATTTTCTACCTTTCTTCTACTGAAAAAAGAATTGACTTGCAGCATTCCTGTTCGTTGTTACTCTGTTCATAAAATACCTGAAATACTAAGATTGATATTTCTCAACTTTTTAAATATTTCAAAACTTCCAAAGATTGTTTGCACTTTAGATTACAAAAGAAGATAGTAGGACATGAAGTAAATTAGCAAACTATTATTATCATTTTCTGATATAGAATTTTATATGCGCATATTATATGATATACATATATGAATTTTGCAGAAATTCAATAACCTTGATACTTATTTTCTACCCGGTTAGGCTGAGATGGAAATATTGTCACATTTTATTTCTTTTAGTTTATCGTATTGCAATCACAACAAAAAATTATCATGTTCACAAAACGATAAACTTTATTAAGAAGATAAGGCTATATTCACTTTTGAAAATGATTCTTCTTCATCTTTATAAGAGATAATGTATAGACAATAGAGTTAATTATCTTTTTTGACATTTTTTCAAGTCTCGTATAATTGTACTTCCCATAACTTCTCCATAAATTTGTGTTGTAGCAAGGTTTTTATGCCCTAATAATTTTTGCACGGTTGTTATATTAGCACCTTTATATATCAATAAAGTAGCATTAGTATGCCTTGCAGAATGGAATGAAAAGTGTTTGCTTATTTTTGCCAATTTGCCAATTCGTATCAGCTCTTTATTTACACTTGAGTTATTTTTAATTGAAAAAAATGAGCTCCATTTTCCCTGGTATTTTTGTAATAAAGTTAAAGCCTTGCCTTCAAACAGCAAGTTTAAAGGCAATTTCACTTCTGTACCTGTTTTGACAGAGTCAAAGATTAGCCATAATTTTCCATCCATTTTTACGATATTTTTCTCATTCAAATTCACAAAATCAGAATACCGCAATCCCGTATAGCAGCAAAATAAAAATGCATCAAGAGTATGTTCCAGACAACTATTTCTTCCTGTCAAAGACACTTCTTCCAATTTTTTCATTTCTTCCGGTAATAAAAAAACATGTTTTCCTTCCTTCATTTTAATTTTATATCTTCTGAAGGCATAGTTATTGGGATCAATGTATCCTTTATTAATTGCAGCATTAACAAAAGATTTCAAATGCTTCATATGCTTGGCTACTGTATTTGTTTGATATCCAGATTCATAAAGAAATTTTTCAAAATCCGTAACGAAATTATAGGTTAAGTCTTCAAACTCAATTGTCGGTTTGAACGATTGTAAAAGGGATATTGTTGTTAAATGGTTGCGCTTAGTGCTATCTTTTAGCTGAGAAGACATTATTTCTTTACGCGCAAACCCTAAGAATGAAGCATCTGTATTCGATTTGAACTCTTCTTTTATGAGGCTTAAGGTTATTGTCTTTCCTTGCCTCCACAAACTTAATTCTTTTTTCTCTAATTCAATAATAAATTCATTAAGCATGCCATTCAGCGCATCTTGGTTAGGATGATCTTTGATGATTTTCCTTTTTACATCCCATTGTTCTGGCCGTAAATAAACATGTGTGGAAAAATACACTTTCTTTTTATTCAAGTAGGCTTCAACTTGGACCAAAGCGGTCCCTCTGTCATTTAAACTTTTTTTTCGATTGTAAACGAAACGATAACTGATTTTCCTCATAATTTAATTCTTTAATTGAAATTCTATAATAAGACGCAATAAAGAAAAGTAGAAAAGCATTATCCTACTATTTTGTTCTCATCTTTATATTTATTAGACGATTCGTTAACATTTATAGGTTAATGTATGTTTACCTGATCAGTTATAAATTGAAAGTTTCTCTTTTTAACGACTTAAAAAAAAGAATAAATATGAGGTTTATTTTCGTCTTTTGTGAGTTTTAAATGCCTAAAAGCATAAAAATATAGCAGTTTAGTATGTTTTTTACAATAATTTGTTTGATATTACAATTTTATTCATACCTTTGTCATTTGTTAGAGTGAATGAATTTATATTAATGTAAAGTTAAACTTTAAGAGAGAATTT
>UQFL01000111.1 GCA_900540305.1 uncultured Oscillospiraceae bacterium
TCGTCGGCAGCGTCAGATGTGTATAAGAGACAGTTTTTACAACATTTTATTATGATAAATGATGAATAAACAGTCCTGACAGAAGTTTAGGCTCAAACCATGTCGATTTCGGGGGCATTATTTTGCCTGCGTCTGCAATTGCCATAAGTTCTCCCACCGTTGTGGGATACATTGAAAAAGCAATTTCCATATCGCTGTCTGCACGCCTTTCAAGCTCAGACAAGCCTCTTATTCCGCCGATAAAATCAATTCTGTCGTCATTTTTCGGGTCTTTTATACCGAGAACGGGGTCGAGCAGATTTTCCTGAAGCACTGAAACATCAAGTTCCTCAACGGGGTTTGAGTCATTTAGTATTTTCTCTTTTGCAGTAAGAGAATACCATTTACCGTGCATATACATTCCGAAAGAATGTTTTTGGGTCGGTGAATAAGGCGCATTTTCCTCTTTCACAACAAAAGAATCGGATATTCTGCCTATAAATTCAGACGGTGTAAAGCCGTTTAAGTCCTTTACCACTCTGTTATAATCCATAATATGCAAATCAGAATCGGCAAAAGCAACGGCAAGAAAATAGTTAAACTCCTCCTGCCCTGTATAGTTGTTATGCTCATACCTTTTCATCTGACCCACTCTGACAGCCGATTCACAGCGGTGATGACCGTCTGCAATATAAAACGCACGCACATCGCCGAAAAGCACAGTAAGTCTTGCGATGGTTTCTTCATCGTCAATAACCCACACAATCTGCCTTGCGCCTGCGGCTTCAAAATCATAAACGGGTTCATATTGTTCCGTGTATTTCTGAAGAATATCGCTTATTTCTTCATTTTTTCTGTAAGTCAAAAAGATTGCGCCCGTGTTAGCGTTCGTTGCGCTCACATGCCTGATTCTGTCCGCTTCTTTCTTTGCAAGCGTTTTTTCGTGCTTTTTGATTACATTGTTAAGATAATCGTCTATTGAAGCGCACCCTGCAAGCCCGGTCTGCACCCTGCCGTTCATAATCTGCCTGTAAATATAAAAACAGGGTTTTGAATCCTGAATAAGGTCTCCGCTCTTTTCAAGATTTTGAAGGTTTTCATTTGCCTTTTCGTAAACCTTTTTTTCGTAAGGGCTTGTTCCCTGCGGAAAATCTATTTCCGCCCTGTCTATATGAAGGAAAGACAGGGGATTACCCTTAACCATTTCTCTTGCTTCGTCACTGCTCATACAGTCATACGGCAAAGCGGGTATTAAAGTTTGATTTTCCTTTGCGGGTCTGAATGCCCTGAAAGCTCTGAATACAGCCACTTTTTCACCTTATTTCTTATTTTTTTCGTAAATTATTCTAAGTCCGTCAAGCAACAGATTTTCATCTACCGTAACATCTATTCTGAGTACTTTTGCAATGGCGTTTCCAAGTCCGCCTGTAATGATAACGGTTGCCTTTTCTCCAAGTTCCTCTTCAAAGCGCTCTACCATTCCCTCAATCATAGCGGCTGTACCGATAACGGAACCGCATTTCATTGCGTCAATCGTATTTGCACCTATAATTTTTGACGGTGCTGAAATATCAATCTGCGGAAGCTGAGCAGTACCTTTGGAAAGTGAGTTTATAGCCGTTTTAACGCCGCACATAATCGCACCGCCGAGGTGAGCACCGTTTTTGTCTATAACAGACGCTGTTGTGGCAGTTCCTATATCAAATAGTATTGCAGGAAGCGGATATTTATTAATAACAGCAACATCGCCAACCACTAAATCTGCTCCCATTTCGGCAGGATTATCAAGTTTAATATTCAAACCCGTTTTAATTCCGGGGCCTACCACAAGTGAATCCACACCGCACACAAGCCTTACGGCTTTTTTGAGTGTTCTTACAAGAGCGGGAACAACGCTTGAAATAACAGCGCCCTCGATTTCAGTTATGTTTTTTACATCAAGGAAAGTTTTAATTTTCATTGAGTATTCAATATCTGTTTCATTTACATTTGTTGAGAGTCTTCCTGAACATACAAGTTCTTCGCCGTTTAATACCTGTCTCTTATACACATCTGACGCTGCCGACGATCGCATAAGTGTAG